>CALMFQ010000155.1 GCA_937863215.1 uncultured Pseudomonadota bacterium | reverse complement strand
CCGGTCGGCGACGGCCAGTGTCGCTTCCGGCGTGACATCGCGCAGTGCCGGGCCGGTGCCACCGGTAGTCAGCACCAGCTGGCAGCCTTGTTGGTCCACCAGTTCGCGCAGCGTCGCTTCGATCTGTGCCTGTTCATCCGGAATCAGCCGGGTGAGCATTTCCCATTGGCTGGTCAGTGCTGTGGTGAACCACTGCTGCAGCGCCGGAATGCCTTTGTCTTGGTAGACGCCCTGGCTGGCGCGGTCGCTGATCGAGACCAGACCGATCTTCAGGCTCTGCTTATTCGTCATCGCCTGGCTCCTCGTCGCTGGTTGCGGTGGCACGGCCGGGCAGCCCCGGCTCGGGGATCTGCTCCTTCAGCGCCTGGAACAGCGTACGGTAGTTTTTCGGCGGCTTCTGCTCATCGCGCTCCTTGCGTGCGTTGCGAATCAGTGTGCGCAGATATTGCGCGTCGGCCTGGGGGTGTTTGGCGATGAATTCCTGCAATGCCTTGTCGTCGGCCAGCAGTCGCTCGCGTGTGCGTTCCAGCAGATGCAGCCAGGCCGAGTGCTGATCGGAAACGCCTTTTAGCCGGTCCATGTATTCGCGGATCGGCTGCGGGTCGATTTCGCGCATCAGCTTACCGATGTACTGGCTCTGGCGGCGGATGGCGCCCCAGGCTGTCAGGCGTTTGGCTTCACGTACTGCGTCGTGCAGTTTTTCCGGTAGCGCCAGATTGCGCAGGTGTTCGTTGGACAGCTTGACCAGTTCGTCACCGAGGTGCTGCAGTTCCTCCATGTCGCGTTTGATCTGGCTTTTGCTGGGGGCTTCGTAGTCGTCGTGCATCGAGGGGCTTGCTTGCAGTAAATTTGGTATGATAATCCAAACCTCAACCCAGCTGGTCCGGTCTATTACATAATATGCAAAACAATACCCACGCAGTCGCCGGCGAATTCGCTTATTCGAAAGCCGCCTTGGCCGATCTGGCCCAGGCAGCACTGGCACATGCCAAAGCACTCGGCGCCAGCGCCTGCGATGTCGAAGTGACCGAAGGCTTCGGCCAGAGCGTCTCCGTGCGCCTTGGCGAAGTCGAAACCATCGAATACAACCGCGACAAGGGCGTGGGCGTAACGGTTTACTTCGGCCAGCAGAAGGGCCACGCTAGTACCTCCGATTTTTCGCCGCAGGCCTTGCGCGATGCTGTGGCGGCTGCGGCTTCGATCGCGCGTTATACCGCAGCCGACGATTGTGCCGGGCTGGCCGATCCGACGCGGCTGGCGCACAATCCGCCCGACCTCGATCTGTATCACCCGTGGGCGCTGTCGGTGGAAGATGCGATCGAACAGGCGCGCCGTTGTGAAGAGGCTGCGCGGGCGGTTGATACGCGCATCAGCAATTCCGAGGGCGCCTCGGTCAGCACCCAGAGCTCCCACTACATCTACGCTAATAGCAATGGCTTCTGCGATGGCTACGCTTCGTCGCGCCACAGCATTAGCTGTTCGGTGATCGCCGAATCGGCTGCCGGCATGCAACGCGATTACTGGTACAGCGTGGCGCGCCGCGCGGTGGATCTGGAAAGCGCCGAGTTGGTGGGGCAGATTGCCGGCAATCGCACCGTACGCCGCCTCGATGCGCGCAAGATCGCCACCGGCCAGGTGCCGGTGCTGTTCGACGCATCGCTGGCATCCGGCCTGATCGGCCATTTCACCGGCGCCATCAGCGGCGGCAGCCTGTACCGCAAATCCAGCTTCCTGCTCGATTCGCTCGGCCAGCAGGTATTTTCGCCCTTGGTGCAGATTGCCGAACGGCCGCATCTGCCGCGCGGCCTCGGTAGCTCGGCGTTCGATGCCGAAGGCGTGGCCACTGCAGATCGCGAACTGGTACAGAATGGCGTCGTCAACGGTTATCTGCTCGGCAGCTATTCGGCGCGCAAGCTCGGCATGCAGTCGACCGGCAATGCCGGTGGCAGCCATAATCTGCTGCTTGCCAGCACCGGCGAGGATTTTGCTGCGCTGCTGAAGAAAATGGGCACCGGCCTGCTGTTGACCGAGTTGCTCGGCCATGGCGTGAACCCGGTCACCGGCGATTATTCGCGCGGCGCCGCCGGATTCTGGGTCGAAAACGGTGCCATCCAGTACCCGGTGGAGGAAATCACCGTGGCCGGCAATCTGCGCGATATGTTCAAGGGCATTGTCGCGGTCGGTAACGATGTGCTGATTCGTGGCGGCAAGCAATGCGGTTCCATTCTGATCGATAACATGACTGTCGCCGGCAACTGACCATGACCGTACTCGTTCATCCCGAATACTGGCCGCAGGCGAGCGCAGAGTTGTCGGCGGCGGATGAAATCCTGGCGCAACTGATCGGCGAACATCGCGGCCTGCATCTGCGCAGTCGCGGCGATGCTTTTTTCACGCTGGCGCGCTCGATCGTCGGCCAGCAGGTTTCGGTAAAAGCTGCCGACACGATCTGGCAGCGGGTCAGCGAACGCGTCGGCACAATCGAACCGCATGCGTTTCTGGCCTTACCGGCCGCCGAGCTGCAGGGGTGTGGCCTGTCGTCGCGCAAGGTGAGCTATCTGTATGATCTGGCCGAATATTTTGTCGCCAATCCGTTCGATCCGGCGGAGTGGGGCGGTTACGACGATGCCGAGGTGACCCGCCGGCTGATGCAGATTCGCGGCATCGGCCAGTGGACTGCCGAAATGTTCCTGATTTTCTTCATGGCGCGGCCGAATGTGCTGCCGGTTGACGATATCGGCCTGCAACGTGCGATGTCCGGCTTCTACAATCAGGGCCAGCCGATCAGCAAGCTGAAGATGCGCGAGATCGCGCGCCGCTGGCAGCCGTGGTGTACCGTGGCAACCTGGTATCTGTGGCGCAGCCTCGACCCGCTGCCGGTCGAATACTGACGTTTTCCGCGCCGGCCGTAGCGGCTGGCACTATCTGGCTTCGGCCGCAGTTGCGGCGCCGCTTGCATGCAACATTGCCGGCTGGCCTGTCTGGCGCTGCAGGAACTGCTCGACGTCGGCCAGTACGCTGGCGGAACGGAAGCGCAGCGGGTACGCCAGCACACCGACCAGCGCTGCGTGACTCAAGCCCTGGTATTCGATCAGCTCGGTTTTGACGCCGTGTTCGCGCAGCCGCACAGCAAGGCTCTCGCTATTGCGGGGCTTCACCACTTCGTCGTCGCTGCCGGTTTGCAGGAGTATCGGCGGGCTGGTTGCCGAGACGTAGCTGATCGGCTGGGTGGCGGGCCAGCCGCTGGCCGGGCCGAAAATCTGCTGTAGTGCCGGATCGCTGATCGGCAGGAAATCGTAGGGCCCGGCCATGCCGACGGCACTGCGGATGCGGCGCTGCATCCCGGCACGCTGCAGATAGCTCGGATTCACCGTCAGCATGATGGCGTTGTAGGCGCCGGCACTATGCCCCATCAGATGGATATTGGCCGGATCGCCGCCGTAGGCGCCGATGTGTTGCGCTACCCAAGCCACTGCCCGGGCGCTGTCGTCGAGAAACTCCGGGTAACGGACCTGTGGATACAGACGGTAATCCGGCACCACCACGATAAAACCGTGCGAGGCCAGTGCCTCGGCAACAAAGCGGTATTCGCTGCGCGCGCCGAACTGCCAGCGTCCGCCATAGAAAAACACCACCACCGGCGCCTTGGACTGCGCTGTAATTGCCAGTGGCTGGTAAATATCCAGTTGCTGGCGTTCCTGTTCGCCATAGGCGCGGCTGGCAGCAAAGCGGTAGGTGTCGTGCGGGGTGAATGTGTCAACCAGTATCAGCGGCGAGCAGGCCGACAGCAACAGCAGCAATGACAGCAGTAGCAGTTTGCGCATGGCCTTCTCCCGGTTGCGGGGCTGGTTCCGGCTCTATCTGGCGCCGCAAAAGCCGAACCGGACGCGCTGCTTGCGCTCCGGCGGTACAAGACGCATGCGCCACCGGTCGGGTGGCGCAGGGAATTCATCTTGGCATGCGGGAAAACTTCCCGCAACAGTATCTGGCTAACGCGCGGCGAGTGCCGATTGAAGGTTTTTTGGGCCGTGCAGACTCGGCGCAAGCTGACTTTCAGGTGTCGTCTGCCTGTGCCGGCGGTGTGACCTTGGCGACTTCTTCCATGGTGGTCTGGCCCTGGCCGACCTTGATTGCACCGCTGATGCGCAATGGCCGCATGCCGTCGCGCAATGCTTGCCGCCGGATCGCGTTGGCCTCGGTGTGACTGCTGATTACCTGGCGCATGGTCGGCGAGATGGTCAGCATTTCGTAAATCGCCGTGCGGCCCTTGTAGCCGGTCATGCGGCATTCGATACAGCCGGCCGGTGCCTGTGCCGTTGTCGGCAGGTTGGCGCGCCAGGGTTTGACGAAATCCTGCCACATCAATTCATCGATCGGCGCCGGCTTCCTGCAGTGCGGGCACAGCGTGCGCACCAGCCGCTGCGCCACTACGCCGAGCAGCGTGGCATTGATCATGTAGGGCGGAATGCCGATGTCGATCAGGCGCGCAATGGCCGACGGTGCGTCGTTGGTATGCAGGCTGCTCAATACCAGATGGCCGGTCAGCGCTGCCTGGGTTGCCATTTCGGCGGTTTCGCGGTCGCGTATTTCGCCGATCATGATGATGTCCGGGTCCTGGCGCAGCAGGGTGCGTACACCCTCGGCAAAACCGAGGCCGATGTTCTGCTGTACCTGCATCTGGTTCAGCTGCGGCATCACCATTTCAATCGGATCTTCCACGGTGCAGACGTTTACCTCCGGCTGCGCCAGATGCCGCATCGTCGTGTACAGCGTGGTGGTCTTGCCCGAGCCGGTCGGGCCGGTTACCAGGATGATGCCGTTCGGTTGTGCGATGAGTTTTTCCCAGGTAGCGAATTCGTCGTCGGTGAAGCCCAGTTCACGAAACGATTTGACCAATACCTCCGGGTTGAAGATACGCAACACCAGCTTTTCGCCGAATGCGGTCGGCATGGTCGATAGCCGCAACTCGATTTCTTCGCCGCTCTGGGTGCGGGTCTTGATCCGGCCATCCTGCGGGCGGCGTTTTTCGACGATGTCCATGCGGCTCAGCAGTTTGATGCGGTTGGTCACCGCGTTCAGCACCGCAGTGGGAATCTGGTGCACCAGATGCATTACGCCATCGATGCGAAAGCGCACATTGCCGCTGTCGCGGCGCGGCTCCAGGTGGATGTCGCTGGCACCCTGGTCGTAGGCGTATTGCAGCAGCCAGTCGACGACGGTGACGATGTGCTGGTCGTTGGCGTCGAGCGAACCCATCTTGCCCAGTTCGACCAGTTGTTCGAACGAGGCGACACCAATACCGGCGCCGGTCTGCACCTTGCTGGCACCTTTCAGCGAGCGCGACAGGCTGTAGAATTCGCCCAGATAGCGGACGATATCCTGCGGATTCGACACCACCCGGCGGATCGACAGGCGGGTGGCGTGTTCCAGCTGCTTTTCCCATTCGCGATCGTAGGGGTTGGCGGTGGCAATCACCACTTCGCGCGTATTCACATCGACCGGCAGAATCTTGTAGCGCGTGGCAAATCCGTGCGACACCATGGCGCAGACCTTGGGCGCGTCGATCTTGAGTGGGTCGATATGGTAGTAGCTCAGGCCGGTCTTGCGCGCCAGCCATTCCATCAGCACTTCGATTGTCAGCGGGCGCGGCACCGGCTCGGCCGATTGCCATTTCTGCTCTGCCACCAGCTGTAGCGGGTGCGCCTCGGCGCGTTCGCGGGTGCGGGTGCCGATGTACATGCTCTCGGCGTCGTGACGTGCGACCAGGCCGTCGCGAATCAGTTCGGCCAGCACGTTTTTCAGATCGAATACCGGGGTGGAGCTGCTCATGATATCTGCATCAACAATGACTGCCGGCACTATAGCCCGCGCCGTGACGGGAAGCCAGTTACCTCATGCCGGCGCGGCGCTGGGCGGCTCCAGCGGCAGCAGCGCTGCGCTTGGCGGGCAGGCGTACCATTGGGCGCTGCGTGCCGCCAGCAGTGTGCTGCGCAGAATGATCTGGCGGGTGTGATCGGCATCCAGCCGCAGCAGCGCCTGAATGCCCTGATAATCGTCCGGCAGTGCCGCATCGTACCAGCCGTTGGCCGTGTGCCGTGCCAGTGCCACCGCCAGCGATACGTTCAACGCACGCGGCGATTCCGGGTGGTTGTCGTCCATCAAATCCTGCAGCAGTTGCGGCATGTGCCAGATACGGTTGAGCGCCTGCTGCAGCGTCTGCGTGCGGAAACCGAGTACGGTCTGCTGCGCTGCACTGCTGCGCAGGGCCGGGTCCTGTTGCTGCAGCCGGCGGATTTCCTGTGCGAACCTGGGGGCGAAGCACCACAGCAGAATTTCCGCCAGATCGTGCAGCAACGCCGCCTCGGTGATTTCGTCAACTTCCGCATCATGGCGCAGCGTGGCCATTTCGCGGGCGTAGATTGCGGCGTGGAATGAGCGGCTCAGGACGCGCATGATGCCGGCCAGTGCCTGCGGATGATCGCGCAAATGGTCTTCCAGCGCAGTCTGGCCGGCGAATGAATTGAAAAATGGCGTGGTGCCCAGCATCATCACTGCGCGTGCGCCGGTGGTGATATCGGTGGTCTGGCTCTGCTTGCGGTGTTCCTGCAGGTAGCGGATCACTTTCAGCGACAATAACGGATCGTGCAACAGTACGTTGGCGATATCGCGGCTGGTGATGTTGTCCTCGTTTTCCTTCAGCCGGGCCAGTTCGTCGATGCTACGCCGCAGCACCGGAATTTCCGACTCGGACAGGTACAACACCCAGGCCTGGAAAGTCTCCAGTCGTGTTTCGAGCACGGCAGCCTCCGCGGCTATCTGATTCTGATAATTTTTTATAGCATCAGGCTGCAGGCAGCGTCAGGACTATCTTGCCGATATGCTGGCCGCTTTCCAGCTCGCGCTGCGCACGGGCCACTGCAGCGAATTCGAAACTGGCATGAATGACCGGCCGCACCGCGCCGCTGGCGATCTGCGGCCAGACGTGCCGCTCCACGGCCCGCGCCAGCGCCGCCTTGAAGCCGATGTCGCGCGAGCGCAGCGTGGATGCGGTCAGCGTCAGCCGGCGCCGCAGCATGTCGGCCAGATTGACTTCCGCCTTGGCGCCGCCAAGGAAGGCGATCAGGCAGATGCGGCCGTCGTCTGCCAGTGCCTTCAATTCGCGCAGCAGGTAATTGCCGCCGACCATGTCGAGAATCACATCGACACCTTTGCCTTGTGTCGCCGCCAGTACGTGCTCGACGAAATCCTCGCTGCGGTAGTTGATTGCCTGTTCGGCGCCCAGCTCGATGCAGGCACGGCATTTGTCCTCGCTGCCGGCCGTGACGAACACCCGATGGCCAAAGGCGCGCGCCAGCTGGATCGCCGTGGTGCCGATGCCGCTGGCGCCACCCTGTACCAGCAGCGTTTCACCCGGCTGCAGCGCGGCGCGCTGAAAGACGTTGTGCCAGACGGTGAACACCGCTTCCGGCAAGGCCGCCGCCTGTTGCAGCGACAACCCCTGCGGCACCGGCAGACACAGATCGGCCGGTGCCTTGGCATATTCGGCATAGCCGCCGCCGGCGAGCAGCGCGCAGACGCGGTCACCGGGGCGATAGCGACTGACCGCGGCACCGCAGGCGACGATCTCTCCGGCCACTTCCAGCCCCAGCACGTCGGTGACGCCACGCGGCGGCGGGTAGCGGCCTTCGCGCTGGAAAATATCCAGCCGGTTGAGCCCGGCGGCGGCAACGCGGATCAGCACGTCGTCGGCACCGATGCGCGGCAGCGGCAGGGTGTGTATCTGCAGGACGTCGGCGTCGCCGGGCTCGGGCGCCCGGA
>CALMFQ010000154.1 GCA_937863215.1 uncultured Pseudomonadota bacterium | reverse complement strand
CGAATGGGGATGTCCGCAAAAAATGTATATGGAAGTGACTACGGAATGAGCCAAAACGCGCTGAGACCCAGTGGAAATGGCACTTCCAAGGCCATCTTTCACTTTAACGTCTGATCGGCCGGGGCTGTTGGATGTGTGAGTGGGCTGGTTTTCCAGCCCATTTTCATTAGGAGTGTGAAATGGATACCAATCTGGTCAAGGGTTATCTGCTTGGTTTGCAGGCCCGTATTGTCGATACGCTGGCATCGCTCGATGGCCAGCCATTCCGGCGCGATGAGTGGCAGCGCCCTGAGGGCGGCGGTGGCATTACCCGTCTGATCGAGGAGGGTGGCGTATTCGAGCGTGGCGGGGTGAATTTCTCCCACGTGCTGGGCAGGCAGCTGCCGCCGTCGGCATCGGCGCATCGGCCGGAACTGGCCGGCCGCGCCTGGGAGGCGATGGGGGTGTCGCTGGTGCTGCATCCACGCAATCCGTACGTGCCGACGGTGCACATGAATGTGCGCATGTTCGTTGCCACCAAGGAGGGCGAAGCACCGGTATTCTGGTTCGGCGGCGGCATGGATATGACGCCCTATTATCCGTTCGAAGAAGATGCGGTGCATTTTCATCGTACCTGCAAAGCCGCACTGGAGCCGTTCGGCGCCGATTGCCATGCGCGGTTCAAACAATGGTGCGACGAGTATTTCTACCTCAAGCACCGCCAGGAGCCGCGTGGCATTGGCGGTATTTTCTTTGACGATCTGTCGCAAGGCGGTTTCGAGCAGTGCTTCAGCTTGATGCAGAGTGTGGGCGATCGTTTTCTCGATGCTTACGTGCCGCTGGTGCTGCGGCGCAACCAGCTTGCTTATGGCGAGCGCGAGCGCGATTTTCAGGCCTACCGTCGCGGTCGCTATGTCGAGTTCAATCTGGTGTTTGATCGTGGCACGCTGTTCGGACTGCAATCCGGCGGCCGCACCGAGTCGATTCTGATGTCGTTGCCGCCGAGCGTCAAATGGCGCTACGACTGGCATCCCGAGCCCGGTTCGCCGGAAGCGAAGCTGTACAGCGACTTTCTGATCGCGCGCGACTGGGTTTGAGCGCGTGGCCGAGCCGCAAGTCAGACTCCACAATCTCGACGAGCCGCTGCATCCGCAGCTGAGCTTACTACTGCGCGACGCACGGCTGCTGCAGCAATGCCGTTCGGCATACCAGCAGATTGAGCTGTACCACAGTCCGTTGTTCGGGAACTTCTTTCGCCTCGATGGGGCACTGATGAGTACCGAGGCGGACGAATTCTATTATCACGAGAATCTGGTGCATCCGGCAGCGCTGGCACAACCGACATCGCTGCAGCAGGCGCTGGTGATCGGCGGTGGCGATGGCGGGACGGCGCGCCAGTTACTCAAGTATGCGTCGCTGCAAAGCGTGCACGTCGCCGAGCTGGATGCGCAAGTGGTGGCAATGGCCAGGCCCCATTTGCCGCGCATTCATCAGGGCGCTTTCGACGATCCGCGGCTGCAATTGCACATTGGCGACGGGCGTGAATTCCTGCTGGCGGCGCAGCATTGCTACGACCTGATCGTGCTCGATCTGACCGAGCCGTCCGGCGCTGCGGCTGCGCTGTATCGGCCGGAGTTTTTTGCCGCCTGCCGCGGACGGCTGAGTGCCAGCGGTGTGCTCAGCCTGCATCTGGGCTCGCCGGTGTACCAGCTGCAGCAGGTACAGATGGTATATCGCGCGCTGGCCCAGGTATTTACTTCAGTGCGGCCGATGCTGGTGCCGATTCCATCGTATGGCGGCTTGTGGGCGCTGGCGCTGGCATCGAACGGTACCGATGCGGCGGCTGTCGCGGCAACCGAGATCAAGAAACGGCTGCTCGGGCGTGGCATATCCGGCCTGAACTATTACAATGACGCCACGCATCAGGCGCTGTTTGCCCTGCCGGAATTTCTGCGGTCGGCCTTGTCGCTGTGACGGCCCGCCGCTTTCGTAACACCAACTCAAGGTCGAATCATGACGCACCTGAAAAACGATACTTTTCTGCGCGCGCTGCTGCGCCAGCCTGTTGATTACACACCGATGTGGCTGATGCGCCAGGCTGGCCGCTATCTGCCGGAATATTGCGAGACCCGTCGCCGTGCCGGCAATTTCATGGGCTTGTGCCAGTCGCCGGATCTGGCCACCGAAGTGACGCTGCAGCCGCTGGCGCGCTATCCGCTCGATGCGGCGATCCTGTTCTCCGACATCCTCACGGTGCCGGATGCGATGGGTCTGGGGCTGTATTTTGCCGAAGGCGAGGGGCCGAAATTCGAGCGGCCGCTGCGCGACGAATGGGAAATCCGCAACCTGACGGTACCCGATCCGACCGACAAGCTGCGCTATGTGATCGATGCAGTGAAGCAGATTCGCGTGGCGCTGGATGGCTCGGTACCGCTGATCGGTTTTTCCGGCAGCCCGTTCACGCTTGCCTGCTACATGATCGAAGGCGGCAGTAGCGACAGCTGGACGCTGGTCAAGACCATGCTTTACAACCGTCCGGAGCTGCTGCATCACGTGCTGGATATCAACGCCCAAGCGGTGACTGCCTATCTGAATGCGCAGATCGAAGCCGGTGCGCAGGCGGTGCAGATTTTCGACACCTGGGGCGGGGCGCTGTCGCAGCGCGCCTACCATGAATTCTCGCTGCGCTACATCGAGCAGATCGTTCAGGGGCTGAAGCGCGAGCACAATGGGCAGAAAGTTCCGGTGATCGTGTTCACCAAGGGCGGTGGCCTGTGGCTGGAGTCGATTGCCGCCACCGGTTGCGATGCCGTCGGCCTCGACTGGACCATCGATATCGGTGCGGCGCGCGCGCGCGTCGGCGACAAAGTGGCGTTGCAGGGCAATTTCGACCCGAACGCGCTGTTTGCCAATCCGGATGCCATCGAGAAGGAAGTGGCCGCGATTCTCGCCAGCTATGGTAACGGCAGCGGCCATGTGTTCAATCTGGGGCACGGCATTTCGCAGTTCACCAACCCGGATCATGTCACCGCGCTGGTCGATGCCGTGCATCGTCTCAGCCGTCAATATCACCAGTAAGAGGCTACTTACGATCTTGCTGTGAGGGTGCGATCAGGGCTCATGTGCGGCTCAAAGCACACAAGGTCCGCCCGGTTCTGGCCTCGCTGCGCTCGGCAAGAACTTGGGGCTGTCCTCATTTTCTCCGGTAAACTCCGGTTTTTGCGTTGCTCTTCGCTTCGCTGACGCCCTCTCGCGACAGATCGTGAACAGCCTCTAAAACCGGCTCCGGCGCACCTCGCGTGCGCCGGATTTGCCCGCGACGTAGCAGTAAAAATCGAGTTGTCAACACTTCATCAGCGATATTCTATGTATGTCACTGGCATGAATTGTGGCAAGAAAACTTGTTGCATCTTATTGATTTTTATGGGCAATGCACGCAAGCCTAATTTTTGCACAAATTAGGAAAATCCCTTATTAACAGCAGATTTACCGTTTTTTTACCGAGTAACCCACAAACTTATCCACAGAAACTGTGGATGGCAGCAAAAGTCGAATAACGACAAGCCACTGCAGGCCGTTCATCAACCCGGATTTAACAAAGCTCGATAATTGGCTGAATTCCAAGAAATAACAGGTCAGGTCGCGCGCGTGGCGCTGGATGTGCCGCTGGCCGGGGTGTTCGACTACCTTGCTCCGGAGCTGAGCGAGGCCGATATCGGGCGCCGCGTTGTGGTGCCGTTCGGCCGGCGCACGCTGGCGGGGATTGTGCTTGAGCTGGTAGCGCAATCGGAGTTGGCGGCCGGCGCGCTCAAGCGCATTGGCGGCGTGCTCGACGATATGCCGCCGCTGCCGGCGCAGTTGCTGCAGCTGTGCCATTTTTGCGCGGGCTATTACCAGCATCCGGTGGGGCAGACCATCTTCACCGGCCTGCCGGTGTTGCTGCGGCGTAGCCAGCCGTTCGCTGAAAAGCGCCCGTACGGCTGGTGCCTGACTGCCGCCGGCCGGCTACAGCTACCGGCGGCATTGCCACAGCGGGCGCGTCTGCAGCGGCTGCTGGCGGATGCGCTGATCACTCGTGCGTGCGTGCCGGAAAGCGAGCTGCAGGCGCTTGGCGGCAGTGCGCGCAAAACGTTGAGACAGTGGGGGGCCGCCGGCTGGGTCGAACAGCAGTTGTTAACGACGCAGCCCCCGCCGTTGCAGCAAAGCCCGGCGCCGCCGTTGAATCCGCCGCAACAGGCTGCGGTCGAAGCGATCGGCGGCGATCTGGATGGCTTTGGCGTCTGGCTGCTGCACGGGATAACCGGCAGTGGCAAGACGGAAGTCTATCTGCAGGCAATCGGCTCCGTGCTGCAGCGCCAGCGCCAGGTGCTGGTGCTGGTACCGGAAATCAATCTCACGCCGCAGTTGATCGAGCGTTTCCGCGCGCGTTTTCCCGGCCTGCCGATGGTCAGCCTGCACAGCGGTCTCAACGACACCGAACGCGCCAGCCACTGGCTAAGTGCGCAGCGCGGCGATGCGCGCATCGTGCTCGGTACCCGGCTGGCAGTGTTCACACCCCTGCCGGCGCTGGGAATGATCGTGGTGGACGAAGAACACGACGGTTCGTTCAAGCAGCAGGACGGCCTGCGCTATTCGGCGCGCGATGTGGCGATTTACCGTGCGCGTCAGCAACAGGTGCCGATTGTGCTGGGTTCGGCTACACCGTCGCTGGAAAGCTATCACCATGCGCTTACCGGCCGCTATCGCCTGCTGCGCCTGGATGTGCGTGCCAATGCTGCGGCACTGCCAACGGTGCGCAGTATCGATACGCGCCGCCTGTACCTGCAGGACGGGCTGTCGCCGCAGGTCATCGCCGCTTTGCAGCAGCGGCT
>CALMFQ010000153.1 GCA_937863215.1 uncultured Pseudomonadota bacterium | reverse complement strand
CACGCTCCAGCACGCAGAAAATCGTCATGCTGACCGGCTCGCATGCCGAAGACGATATCCGTTCCGCCTTCGAGCGTGGCGTGGACGGTTATCTGCTGAAGCCGGTGCGTGCCAATCTGCTGTATGCATTGATCGACAATATTGCCAATAACGTGCCGCTGGAGCAGCAATTCACCGCTGGCCGCTGGGGTACCGAATAGCAGGCGGCCGTTATTGTTCCGCCTGCATTCACCCGCATCGTGAACGCCGCACCCGAGACCGATCGCCGCTACCGGGCAGCGTTGCCGCTGCTGGCCTTGCTATGGCTGTGGACAATGGCCGGCGGCCATGCCTGGCTGGCGTATACCGATGTCGAGGAACACGCGTTTCAGCGGGCAGGATCGTCGGTTTCTGCGGCGCTGGCCCACACCCGGCTGGCGCTCGACTCTACCGAACGCAATCTGCAAACCCTTGCCGCCACGCTGGCGCCCATGCTGGACGCACCGCGGGCCGATGTGCGGCAGATGCACGATCTGCTGGTGCAGGCGCGGCTGGCCGATCCTTCCGGCTCGCTGGTCTATGTTGCCGATACCGAGGGCCGCGTGCTCGCCTGGTCGAACGCCGGAGCCGTGCCCCAGACTCCGGTCGCCGGGCTCGATTTCTTTCGCGCCCAGCTGCAGCCGGGCCGTTCCAGCATGTACCTGGGCCATTTGCCACGCTCGAACTTTGCCCATGGCGTCGATATTCCCTTGCTCGCCTATTCACTGCCGCTACTCTCCAGCGAAAGCCGTTTGCGCGGCGTGCTGGTCGCATACGCCACCGATCAGCCATTGCGTATGGTCTATCAGGCATTCGGCCTGACCGACGACGGCAGTATCCGCCTGCTACGCCAGGATGGCCGGGTATTGCTGGCCGAACACGCGGCGGCGGTGATAGACCGCCAGAATCTGCATTTGCCGGCGCTGCGCAGCGATTATTCCCGCCCCGGGCGCTACATCGGCAAACTTGGCGGCGATCTGGGCGAACATTTTTACGCACTGGCGTATCTGCCCAAATACGAGGCAGCGGTGCTGGTGGGAGTGGAGCGCGAACGCCAGCTGGCGGGCTGGTATCGCCAGACGCTGCTGATGGGCGTGGCGCTGCTGCTGGTGAGTGCGTTGGTGCTGGCACAGCTGTATTCCCGCCGCCGCCAGTTGCTGGCCACCACAGCCGTCCATGCACGCCTGGCCGATGCCGAAACCAAGCTGGGAGGTCTGCTGGGTTCGGTTCCCGATGCGGTCTGGAGCTCAAGTGCCGACCGCACCCGTCTGCGTTACATCAGCCCCTCGGTAACCGGGTTGTTCGGTCTGTCCGGCGACCTGTTCGCCGCCAGCCCGGACAGCTGGATGCAGGCGATCTGCGAGTCGGAACGGCAGGAGGTGGCCCGGGCCTATATCGAAACCGCATTCGGTTCCGGACAACGTTTCGAGCGTATGTACCGCAGCCACGGCGGCGACGGTTTCCAGTGGATTCTGCATCGTGCCTGGGGGGTGCTGGATGCACGGGGCAACTTACTGTCGATCGACAATCTGGCCAGCGACGTCACCGCACAGATCAATTCGCTGCATGCGCTGCGCGACCGCGAGCAGGAACTGCAAGCCCTGCTCGACGGCCTGCCGCTCGGTGCCCTGTTTTTCAAGGACAACCACTGCTACGCCAACCCCGCCGCGCGCGAACTGCTGGGCAGCGCCTGCAACGAGCAGATGCGGCCGACCGATCTGTTTGCCCTGTTGCGCCTCAGCCCGACCAGCGGCGATCTGCCGCTCGAGCGGCATGGCGGCGAGCCGCGTATCTGCACGCTGCAGCGCAGTGGTCAGCCAACGCTGTTTGTCCGGGTCGGCTGGCAACTGGTGGCGCGCGGCAATCTGTGGCTGCTGCAGGATGTCAGCGAGAGCGAACGTCTGGCGCGCCTGTCGGGCGAAGAAGAGGCAGCGGCGGAAATCGGCGGCTGGGAGCTGGATCTGCGTACCGGCCAAGTGCTGTGGTCGGCACAGATGTATCGCCTGCACGAACAGCCACAGGGTTCGTTCGTTCCCGACCGGGTCAGTGTAGTGCAGGCATATACGCTCGAATCGCAGGCGCGCCTTGCCGCCACCATCAACGAAGCAATTCGCACCGGCCAGTCGTTCAGCCTCGATCTGGACATGTACTTGCCGTCCGGCATGCAGCGCAAGGTGCACATGGTCGGCAAGGTGCAGATGCACGAAGGCCGCGCCATCCGCCTGTATGGCTCGTTGCAGGATATCTCGGTGCGGGTGCGGACGACGTTGGCGCTGGGGCGGCAGACGCAATTGCTGAATGCGGCCGAGCAGATTGCCAATATGGGTGGCTGGGAATGGAGCCCGGGCGGCGACGACATCCTCTGGTCGCAGGGCGCGCAACGAGTGCTCGGCATACCGGCCGGCGCTGCATGCGGCATGCAGGCATGGCTGGCGCGTGCGCATCCGGACGACCGCGAAGCGATGGCGCTGGTACTGCGGCAGCTGACGCACAGCCGCAGGCCGATTGAATGGGAATATCGCACCCTCGACGCCACTCTCGACTGGCGCCAGATCGAGGTCAAAACGCTACCGGAGCTGGATGAACACGGGCAGATCCGGCTGGTACGCGGCACCTTGCACGACATTACCGAAGCGCGGGCGCTGAACCAGGCGCTGATGCTGCGCAAACGCGCAATCGAAGCGCTATCGTCCGGCGTGCTGATTGCCGATCTGGGGCAGGACGATGCGCCGATCATCTACGCCAGCCCTGCCGTGTGCGAAATTACCGGCTACAGCGCAGACGAGCTGATGCGCAACAATTGCCGCATGCTGCAGGGCAACGACCGCGCGCAGCCGGAAATTGCGGTGATACGCAGTGCCATCGAACGGCGCGAGCCGGTACAGGTAACGCTGCGCAACTATCGCAAGGACGGCACCATGTTCTGGAACGAACTGGCGCTGGCACCGGTGCCGGACGAGGCGGGGCAAATCCGCTATTACATCGGCATTGTCACCGACATCACCGCACGGCGGCGCAACGACGACATGTTGCTGGAAATGCAGCAGCGCATGCGCTCGATTCTCGACACTGCCGCCGACGCAATCGTCGTGATCGATCAGAACGGGATCGTGCAGCTGTTCAGCCATGCCGCCGAGAATATTTTCGGCTATCGCGCGGAAGAGGTGCTGGGGCGCAATATTTCGATGTTGATGCCGCCATCGATTGCGGCCGGGCACGATAGCTACATCCGCCGTTTCGTCCGCACCGGCAAAGCCAGGGTAATCGGCTTCGGCCGCGAGCTGCAGGGCTTGCGCAAGGATGGCACACTGGTGCCGATCGAACTGGCGGTGTCGGACTGGACCAGCGGCGGCGAACTGTTTTTTACCGGCGTGATCCGCGATGTCACCGAACACCGGCAATTGCAGCGCCAGCTGCTGCAATCGCAAAAGCTCGATGCACTGGGCCAACTGGCCGGCGGGGTGGCGCACGACTTCAACAACCTGCTCGGCGTGGTGGTCGGCAATCTGGATATCCTCGCTACCTTGCTGGAAACGCAGCCGACGCTGCTGAAACGCGTCAATGCCGCACTGCATGCGGCCGAACGCGGCGCCAGCCTGACCAAGCGACTGCTGAGTTTTGCCCGCACCACACCGGCGGCGGCAGAGACATTGCCGGTCATCGACCTGAATCAGGCCACGCGCGATATCTCCGATCTGCTCGGGCGACCGCTCGACCCGCGCATCGAATTCGAACTCGATCTGGCCACTGCGCCGCTACCGGTGCGGCTCGATTCATCGGAGTTCCAGAATGCACTGCTCAACCTGGTGATCAACGCGCGCGACGCGATGCCCGCCGGCGGCCAGTTGCGCATTGCCACGCGAGAATGCCCGATCAGCGAAGCGCAGCCGGATCTGCCAGTCGGCGAATACGCGGAAATCAGCGCCCACGACAACGGTACCGGCATCCCCGAAGAGGCGCGCGAACACATATTCGACCCGTTCTTCACCACCAAGCCGAAAGGCAAAGGCACCGGTCTCGGTCTGCCGATGGTGTACAGCTACGTCAAGCGCATGCACGGAACCATCCGGCTGGAATCGTCGCTGGGCGCCGGGAGTACCTTCCGCCTGCTGTTCCCGAGCGTTACCGACGGCATCGACGCCGCCGCCCCGGAACCGGCCCGCCATCGTGGCAATGGCGAACTGATCCTGGTGGTCGATGACGAGGTGGCTCTGCTGGATACGGTTGCCGACCAGCTCAAGGCAATGGGCTATGCCACGCTGCAGCTGAGCGATCCGCAGCTGGCACTGCGCGTGCTGCGCGAGCGTGGCGACATTGCCCTGTTGTTTACCGACATTCTCATGCCGCGCATGTCCGGTACCGAGCTGGCGCGCCATGCCCGCGCCAGCCGGCCGGACCTGCCGATCCTGCTCTACACCGGCTTTTCCGACCGCTATCTCGACGACGATCTGCTCAAACAGCCACAAGTACTGTTGCTCGGCAAGCCGGTGCCGCGCGCGCGGCTGACGGCGGCATTGCAGCAATTGCTGCCGCAGGGGCAAAAGCAACCGGATTTGTCGGCCCCGGCCTGATATAATTCGGCGTTTTTCCGCATTCGCATTGTTCAGCGGGCCTCTGCTCGCCCGGCCTGACCAATCTCTCCTGCTCTCATGATAATCGGCATCGATCTCGGCACTACCAACAGCCTGTGCGCCGTCTGGCAAGACGGCCAGGCGGTCATGATTCCCAATGCGCTGGGCCATACCCTGACCCCTTCCGTGGTCGGCCTGTCCGACGCCGGCGAAATCCTGGTCGGCCTGCCGGCGCGCGAGCGTCTGCTCACCCATCCGCAGCTGACGGCTGCAGTATTCAAACGCTACATGGGCTCCGACCGGCAGATGGCGCTCGGGAAGCAGCGCTTTCGTGCCGAAGAGCTTTCCGCACTGGTGCTGAAATCGCTCAAGGCCGATGCCGAACGCTATCTGGGCCAGCCGGTAACCGAAGCGGTAATCACGGTGCCGGCCTATTTCAGCGATGCACAACGCAAGGCGACCAGGATCGCCGGCCAGCTGGCCGGGCTGAAAGTGGATCGCCTGCTGAATGAGCCGACCGCCGCGGCACTGGCTTACGGCCTGCATCAGAACGAGCCGGAAAGCCGTTTTCTGGTATTCGATCTGGGTGGCGGCACTTTCGATATTTCGATTCTCGAATTGTTCGAAGGGGTGATGGAAGTCCGCGCCAGCGCCGGTGACAATTTCCTCGGCGGCGAGGATTTCGTCGAGGCGCTGATCGACGGCTTTGTCGCTACGGTCGGCGCCCCGGCCGGCCTCACCGACAAGCAGGCCGACCCATATGTCTATCAGGCGCTGCGCAAGCAGGCGGAACAGGCCAAGCGTGCCTTGTCGGGTGCGAATCAGGCGCAGATGGAGATCGAGTTCAACGACCGGCCGTTGCGCTGGAGTGTGACCGACGACGAATTTGCCAAGCTGGCCGAGCCGCTGCTGAAACGCCTGCGCGAGCCGATCGAGCGTGCGCTGCGCGATGCCCGCATCCGCGCCCATGAATTGAACCAGATCGTGCTGGCCGGCGGCGCTACACGCAAGCCACTGATCAAGAAACTGGTGGCCAAGATGTTCGGCCGCCTGCCGGCAATGCACCTGAACCCGGACGAAGTAGTGGCGATGGGCGCGGCGGTGCAGGCCGGCCTGAAAATGCGCGATGCGGCGTTGAACGAAGTGGTGATGACCGACGTCTGCCCCTACACGCTGGGCATCGAGATCAGCGAGCAGATGGCGCCGGGGCGCTATGAATCCGGCTTTTTCCTGCCGATCATCGAGCGCAACAGCGTGGTGCCGGTCAGCCGCGAGCAGACCGTTTCCACCATCCAGGATCAGCAGACCGCAGTACTGGTGCGCGTGTATCAGGGCGAAAGCCGGCTGACCGCCGACAATATCTTTCTCGGCCAGCTGCATGTGCCGGTGCCGCCCAAGCCGGCTGGCGAGGTGAGTGTCAGTGTGCGCTTTACCTACGACGTCAACGGCCTGCTGGAAGCGGAAATGACGGTGCAGGAGACCGGCGAGAAACACCAGCTGCTGATTGAGGAAAATCCCGGCGTACTGACACCCGAACAGGTACAGGAGCGGCTGAAGGAACTGCAGAAGCTGAAAATCCACCCGCGCGAACTGCTGGTGAATGCCGCACTGATGGCGCGCGCCGACCGCATGTATCAGCAGACTCGCGGCGACGACCGCCTGTATGTCGGCCAGGAAACCGCGCGCTTTCAGGCTGCGCTGGAAACCCAGGATGAGGCGATCATCAAACCGGCACGCGAAGAATTGAAGCGTGCACTGGATGAAATCGAAGGCGAAACCTGGCTATGACTCACAAGCAGCACAACCCTTGGCAGGTTCTCGGCATCGATGCCACCCAGGATCTGCGCAAAATCAAGCAAGCCTACGCACGGCTGCTGAAAGTAACGCGGCCGGAAGACGACCCGCAGGGCTTCCAGCGTCTGCGCGATGCATTCGAGGAAGCACAGTATCTGGCCCAGCAGGAGCTGCCGCCCGAGCCGGCCGCAGCAGAACAGGAACACGCCAGCGGCCGCGGCGAATATTGCCAGCATTGCGGCAAGGTGCATGAGCCGCTGGAAAATGTGCCGGAGAGCGAAAAGCCCATCGTCGACAAGCTGCGCCCGTGGATTTACGAGTTGTCCGATCTCAACCGCGACGACCGGGTCGAGCAGGCAATCCAGCGCCTGCGCCAGATGCACAGCGACCCCTATATCGCCGACACACCGCTGCATGGCGAAATTTTCGAAGACGGCATGCTCTATCTCGCCTGCGACGACCGGCAGGTAAAAGACGATTTCGTACGCGAACTGATCGCCTTTTACCGCTGGACCGAGCCCGATTGCTG
This sequence comes from uncultured Pseudomonadota bacterium, assembly GCA_937863215.1. Lineage (GTDB taxonomy): Bacteria > Pseudomonadota > Gammaproteobacteria > Burkholderiales > SCOH01 > CALMFQ01. The sequence continues at coordinate 407 of CALMFQ010000153.1, read as the reverse complement.
GCTGGCGGAAAAAGAACCGCAAACCGTCGATTATATGCGTGTACGCATGCAAGAGGCCGACGCGCTGGCCAAGGTCGACGAGCTGTTCCTGCTGATCGAGGAAGAAGGCGAACAAGTCGCCCTGCAGGCGTTCGATGCAGCGATGGACAGCGACCTGCTGTGCAATGTCGACGTCAAATCGCTGTTTGAGGGCGAATTGATGGTCGGCTTGTCCGAATTCGAACCGCTACCGCTCAGTTTCGTTTCCCACATTGCCGCACGCTTTGACTGGCAGCGCGATCACCGCCACATGCAGGCCTATCATCCGGCTGCATGGCGCGATTTGCAGCACGCGCTGATCAAACAGGCGCGCGGCATTTTCTGAAGCACGGATATCCCGCGGTCGAAATATCCATCCCCAGACTTGT
>CALMFQ010000152.1 GCA_937863215.1 uncultured Pseudomonadota bacterium | reverse complement strand
GAGAATGGCGCGGGCGTGGATGTCGAATTCGGAAAAACGCTGCGAGCAGAGCGTGACCAGACCGGTGTCGTGCGGCCGTGGGCTGACTTCGGAGAACCACACCTGATCGCCCTTGATGAATAGCTCGACGCCGAAAATGCCACGCCCGCCGAGGTTGTCGGTGACTGCCTTGGCGATTTCGCGCGCGCGCAGCAAGGCCAGTTGCGACATGGCCTGCGGCTGCCACGATTCGACATAATCGCCGTGCACCTGCAGATGGCCGATCGGCTCGCAGAAATAAGTGCCGATATCGCCATCGCCACTATTGGCGCGCACCGTCAGCTGGGTGATTTCGTAGTCGAAATCGATGGCGCCCTCGACAATCACCCGCCCCATGTTGACGCGGCTGCCGGATGCGGCGTAATCCCACGCCGCTGCCACCTGCTCCGGCCCGGTCACGCGCGACTGGCCCTTGCCCGATGACGACATCACCGGCTTGATGAAACACGGATAGCCGATGCCGTTGTCGATGGCGGCCTGCAGCCCGGCCAGCGAATCGGCAAAGGCGTAGGGCGAAGTCGGCAGGCCCAGCTCTTCGGCGGCCAGGCGGCGGATGCCTTCGCGGTTCATCGTCAGCCGCGCGGCGCGCGCGGTCGGGATCACTTCCGCCAGGCCTTCGTGTTCGATGCGCTCCAGCTCTTCGGTGGCAATCGCTTCGATTTCCGGCACGATCAGGTGCGGCCGCTCCTGCTCTACCAGCTTGCGCACCTGCGCCGGGTCGCTCATGTCGATCACGTGCGCGCGGTGCGCCACCTGATGGCCGGGCGCATTCGGGTAGCGGTCAACGGCAATGGTTTCGATCCCCAGCCGCTGCAGCGCGATCAGCACTTCCTTGCCCAATTCTCCCGAGCCCAACAACATCACCCGCATTGCATTGCGGGCCAGCGGCGTGCCAAAACGCATGGATAAACCTCTCATTGGAAATAGGTATTCTGTTTTCTATGCTTGTTATTCAAGCCTTTCAGATTGCGGCGATTCTAGCCTCAGCCTCCAAAAATTCCAATTCGGGAGCATGTAATGCTGAACGGATTCAAAATCGGTACCCGCATCAAACTTGGTTTCAGCCTGTTGCTGCTGACATTGCTGCTGTTGCTCGGCAGCAGTATCTATAGCGGCTGGCAAATCAAGGAAAACCTGGAAGAACTGCAAGTCAATATTTCCGCCGCCAATAACGGTAATGCGATGCGCCTGCAGATGCTGCAAATGCGGCGCTTTGAAAAGGACATGAGCCTCAACCTGGGCAAGCCGGAGAAGGTGCTCCAATATCTGGGCAAGTGGCAGGATGCGGAAAAAGGCATGCAGCAGGTGCTCAATAATGAGCGCAAGCTGGCCGATGCCGACGAAATCGTCCTGTTCCGGCAAATCGAGGCGCTGAATCGGCAATATACCGATGGATTCCACCGCGTCGGCAGCGATGCCGTTGCCGGCAAATTCAGCAGCCCGGCGGAAGTCAATCAGGCCATGGAGCCATTCAAAAAACCGGTGCACGAGCTGGAACAACTGATCGCCAGCTACTTCTCGCTGCAGCTGCAACACCAGCAGCTTGCACGCGACGAGATCACCGCCACGGTAGCCCGCAGCAACTCCATCGCCTACACGGTCGGTGCGCTGGCGATAGGCTTGGCGCTGCTGGTGAGCTGGCTGATCACAAGGTCGATTCAGGCGCCGCTGACGCTGCTGGAAAACAGCATCCAGAAATCGACGCGTGAACGTGACTTGCGCACTCGGGTCGAATATGCCGGCAAGGATGAAATCGGCACCACCGTCGCTGCCATCAACGAATTCTTTACCGGCGTACGCGAATTGATCGAATCGGCCAAGAACGGCTGCAATCAGCTCAACCAGACCGCCGGCAGCCTGACAACCGTGGCCAGCGAACAGAACCGTGCGATCGGCCATCAGGCCGATACCACCTCTTCCACCGCGGCATCGATCGAACAATTGACCGTCAGCATCAGCCACGTCGCCGACACCGCCAGCGCCGTGGAACACGATGCGCGCCAGTCGCAGCAGCTGGCTGCCGACGGCCGCACGCTGGCGGAACAGACCGCCGGCGAAATCAATCACATCGCCGATTCACTCAGCCAGTCGTCGGCGGTGATCGCGTCGCTGGAACGGCGCTCGGCCGAAATCGGCGGCATTGTCCACGTGATCAAGGATATTGCCGACCAGACCAACCTGCTGGCACTGAACGCAGCTATCGAGGCAGCGCGCGCCGGCGAACAGGGACGCGGCTTTGCAGTGGTGGCGGACGAGGTGCGCAAGCTGGCGGAAAAAACCACCCAGGCCACCAACGAGATCACCACCATGATCCTGGCGGTACAGCAGGATACCAATGTCGCGGTCGCCAGCATGGGCGACGCCACCAATACCGTGAACCGTGGCGTGGCGCTGACCCGGCAAGTGGCCGATTCGCTCGAATCGATCACGCAGACGGCAATACACTCGGCCGACCGGATTTCCGGCATCGCGGCGGCAATCGGCCAGCAAGGGGCAGCCAGCACGCAGATCGCGCAGAATATCGAGAAAATCGCGCAAATGGGCGAGGAAAACAGCGCAGCGACAGCACAACTGGCCGATCTGGCGCAGAATCTGAACCAGCTTTCCGCTACACTGGGCAGCACCATCAAGAGCTACCGCTCCTGAAGCATCGATTGACCGTGCGGTGGCAATTTCCCATTTACAGCGAGTAAACACATGAGTGAAGCAGAACTGAAAATCGAAGACCTGACGACCGGCGACGGCGCCAGCGCCAACCCAGGCCAGCATGTAGTGGTGCATTACACCGGCTGGCTGGAAAACGGCGAGAAATTCGACTCCAGCCTCGACCGCAATTCACCGTTCCGCTTTCATCTCGGCGGCGGCGAAGTGATCCGCGGCTGGGACGAAGGCGTGGCCGGCATGCAGGTTGGCGGCAAGCGCAAGCTGACCATTCCGCCGCACATGGGTTACGGCCCACGCGGCGCCGGCGGCGTGATTCCGCCGAATGCGACGCTGATTTTCGAAGTGGAACTGCTCAAGGTGATCTGAGCTTCATCGCTGCCGCGCAAATAAGGCCGTAGGTCGGGCTTCAGTCCGGCGCGGTGCCGAACGCCAGCAACTGCGTCGGGCTGAAGTCCGACCTGCAAAAAGCGCATATTTTTGTCGCAGCGGCGATGTCACCAGCGGTTACGAATCGGCATTCGGAATCAGGCCATGATGTTTACGCCACCATCGACGTAAATGGTGTCGCCAGTCAAACGCCGCGCATATGGCGTGGCCAGGTAGGCGCAGGTAAAGCCGACATCGTCGATATCCACCAGCTCGCCGACCGGCGCACGCTCCACCGCTTCGTTCAACAGCAATTCGAAATCCTTCAGCCCGGAAGCGGCACGGGTTTTCAGCGGCCCCGGCGAGATCGCGTGCACACGGATCTTGCGGTGCCCGAGTTCATACGCCAGATAGCGGCAGCTGGCCTCCAGCGCAGCTTTTACCGGCCCCATCAGATTGTAGTTGGGCACTACCTTCTGTGCGCCGTAGTAGCTCATGGCGAACATCGAGCCGCCATCCACCATCAGCGGCGCCGCCAGCCGCGCCATGCGCACGAACGAGTGACAGGAAACATCCATCGCCTTGGCAAAGCCTTCGGCCGAGCAATTGAGCAAGCCGCCCTGCAGGTCGTCTTTCGGCGCAAAGGCAATCGAATGCACCAGGATGTCCAGCTTGCCCCATTTGGCCTCGATCCGTTCGAACACCGCCTCCAGCTGGCCCGGCTCGGCTACGTCGAGCGGCAGGAACAACGCAGCGTCCAGCGCCTGTGCCAATGGCTCGACATGCGGCCGCGCCTTGTCGTTCAGATAGGTGATCGCCAGCTCGGCACCCAGCTCGCGGAATGCATTGGCACAGCCGTAGGCAATCGAATGTTCGTTGGCGATACCGACAATCAGTACCTTTTTGCCCTGCAGTATCGGGTGCGGGATATCCACTACCATGTTCAACTCCGGTTGAGATGCAAAATCAATTGGTCGTACCGTTGAGCAGATCGCGTGTATGGCGCGCGATCATCAACTCCTCGTTGGTCGGCAGCTCCCAGGCGCGCACGCGGCTGTCCGGCGTGCTGATCAGCGCATGACCGGCAGCATTGGCCACCGGATCGAGCTCGACACCGAGCCAGGCTGCGTCGCGGCACACGCGCTCGCGGATCGGTGCTGCGTGTTCGCCGATGCCGGCAGTGAACACGATTGCGTCCAGCCCGCCCAGTGCCGCCGCCAGCGAGCCGAGTTCACGGCGGATGCGGTACAGGTACAGATCGACCGCCAGCTTCGCCCCCGGCGCATCGCTGGCCAGCAAGGAACGCATGTCGCTGGATACGCCGGACACGCCGAGCAGGCCGGATTGCTGATACAGCAGCTTTTCCAGCGCTGCGGCATCCATGCCGTCGTGCTGCATCAGGTACAGCAGCACACCGGGATCGAGCGCGCCGCAGCGGGTGCCCATCGGCAGCCCTTCGACCGCGGTGAAGCCCATGGTGCTGGCGATACTGCGGCCGCCATCGATGGCGCACATGCTGGCGCCGTTGCCCAGGTGCAACACCACCACCTTGCCGGCTGCGGCGGCCGGATCGCAGTCGCGCAGCGCTTCGGCAATGTATTCGTACGACAGGCCATGAAAGCCGTAACGCCGCACCCCGGCGTCGTGCAGCCGTGCCGGCAGCGCAAAGCGCTGCGCCACATCCGGGTTGCTGCGATGAAATGCGGTATCGAAACACGCCACTTGCGGCAGCTCCGGCATTTCGTCCAGCAGGATGCGGATCGGCGCCAGATTGTGCGGCTGGTGCAGCGGTGCCAGCGGCACGAACGCCTGCAGTTCGTCCAGCAACTGCGGCGTGATCCGCTCCGGCCGCGCGTGCTGCGGGCCGCCATGCACCACGCGATGGCCGACGCCGATCAATTGCCGCCCATCCTGCTGCTGGCGCAGGAAAGCGCGCACCTGTTCCAGCGCACCGTGGTGGCCCAGCTCGCTGCCCGCGGGCCAGCGCTGTTCCGCGATCACGGCACCGGCGGCGGTGCGGGCGACAAAATGCGGCGCGGTGTAGATACCCTCGATCTGGCCGTGCAGCTCCAGCTCCAGCGTATCGCCACGCACGTCGAACAGGGAAAACTTGATGCTGGACGAGCCGGCATTGATGACAACAATGGTCTGCATCGGTGTGCGAATCCTTCCAACAATCCGGTTACGGCGGGCATTATGCGCGCCAAACATGACAATCCACAGTGACAAATGGCCGGACCTGAGCCAAACGCCACTTTTTTCCCTAAAATCAAAGGACAAAAGTAAAAACAGCAGTACTTAACCACGGAGCGCCTGCCGGATCTCTCCGCGCAACCCCGCACAGGGTCGCGCGGCGGCGCCATGTGCAGGCTTTGAGATACCCGAGCAAGGAAACGACCATGCACAAAGCCGTAGAACGCCCGCCTGCTGTCAATCTGCTTCCCGCAATCAACCATGTGCCGCTGCTGCGGCCGCTGCGCTGGCTGCGGCAGGCCATGCGCGACCTGTTCAAAGCGCCGGTTGCCTGCCTGTTTTACGGGCAGGTATTTGCCCTGCTGGAGCTGTGGCTGCACTGGCTGTTCGTGCATGCGCCGCACCAGATCATCACGCTGGCAACCGGGCTCATGTTGCTCGGCCCGTTCCTGGCAACCGGCCTGTACGATATCGGCCGGCGGCTGGAGCTGGGCGAAAAGCGGGTGCTGCTGCCGTCGCTTACCGCCTGGAAAGCCAATCTGTCCGGCATCGGGCTGTTCGCGATGATTCTGGCGCTGACGTTCGCCGGCTGGATGCGCGTATCGGTAGTGCTGTTCGCGCTGCTCTACACCGATCAGGTGCCCACGCTGGACGACATGTTCAGCACAACTTTTTTCACCACCGGGAATATCGCCTTTCTGCTGGCGTATTTCAGCTGCGGCGCGTTGTTTGCCTTGCTGGTATTTGCCATCAGCGTGATCTCGATGCCCATGCTGCTGGATCGCAACAGCGACACGCTGACGGCGATATTCGCCAGTGTGCAGGCCATGCTGCGCAATCCGCTGGCGATGTGCGTGTGGGGGCTGTGCATCGCGCTGCTGAGTTTCGCCGGCATTGCGCTGTATTACGCCGGGCTGATCATCAGCATGCCGCTGCTGGGGCTGGCCAGCTGGCATGCCTATCGCGACATCGTCGCCGCGCCGACCGATTGAGGCGCCCGTTTTTTCAGTTGCTTGGCGGCGTACATCAGCTTGTCCGCCACCAGCAGCAACTGATCGACGCTTTCGCCGTCGTCGGGAAAAAAAGCCACACCGGTACTGGCGCCGATTTCGAAAATGCCGGCAGTCAGGCGAATCGGCTGCGCCAGTGCCTCGCCCAGATCGTGCGTCAGCTCCTGCACCCGTTGCGGGCTATCGACACCTTCGAACAGCACGACGAATTCATCGCCGCCGATGCGCGCCACGGTATCGTGCTGACGCACCACATTTTTCAGCCGCGCCGCAACCACCCGCAACACCTGATCGCCGGTTTCGTGCCCGTAGATGTCGTTGACCGGCTTGAAGCGATCCAGATCGATGTATGCCACGCCAAAGCGCGCATGATACCGCTGGTGCTCCTCGATACAGCGCCGCAGCTGGCGTTCCAGATAATAGCGGTTGAACAGCCCGGTAAGCGGATCGTGGATCGCCAGATCGTACAACTCGCTTTCGCGCTCGACGCGCCGCGTATCGAGCAAATGCAGGTGACGGCCGAGCAGCAGCATCGACAGCAGCGCCAATCCGGCCAGCAACAGCAGCGCCAGCACTACCGGCAGATCGACATCGCCCCAGCCGAGCTGCCATTCGCACTCCAGCACAAACGGTTGCAACTGCCCATCCAGATCGTGCGTCTGGCGCAGATTCGGAAACAGCAACTGCTGCAGCCAGCCACTGCGCAACTGGCCGATTGCGTACAGCGGCAGCATCGTGCCGGCCTGCCGATAACCCAGATTCAGGCGCATTCCCTGCGGCAGCACGAAATTCTGCGGCAGCAGGGCTTCGGCGCGAATCAGCACGCTGACGTGCAACGGCGCGCCATAAGCCTGCTCGAACGCATCGCCGGCAACCTGCTCGCCCGCACCGGCACGCCGGCTGATACGGTAAGCAATGCCGCCATCGGGCAGAGTCAGCGGTCCGGCAGCCGGTGGAGCCAGCGCTGCAGTACCGATAATCCGGTCGAATCCGGCCGGCAGCGGCTCGGTGAAAATCAGCGGGTACACCACCGCCTGCGACGGCACAGCGCCGGCGGCGCCATGCACCTTGAAGCGCGGCAGGCCGCTGCGCTGCATGCGCAATTCCAGCCCGGCGATTTCCGCCTGGCTGACGCGCTGGCTCACCTGCAGCGCATACAGATGCGGATAGCGCTGCAGAATGCGCCGCGCAAAGCGGCGCGTGCGCGACTGATCGAAACTGTCGGCGCTGCCGTGGATTGCGGCAAAACTGTCCAGCACCGCCTCGTTGGTCACCAGACGTGCCGCAATCTGCTGGTAAACCGCCGATTCGACATGGTGAAACTGCAGCTGCATGGCACGCAGGCTGCTGGTGAGATAGAGCGCCAACGTGGCGGCAGTTACCAGCAGCCAGAGTATAATGACGCCTCCGTAAAGCTGGCGGCGGGGCAATTCGGCAAAATGCGATTTCCTCATGTCAACAGTATAACGCCGTGCCGATGACGGCCATTTGCGCCAGATCATCCGGATCGCGACACCAACCCGATGGATCATTGAACCCTGCCATGCCCGTACCCCGTATCGTCTTCCTCGACCGCGACAGCCTGCCCTGGCCGGTACGCCGTCCAGCCCTGCCGCATCAATGGGAGGAATACCCGAACACCGCCACCGCGCAGCGGCTGGAACGCCTGCAAGGCGCACGGATCGCCATTTCCAACAAGGTTGCGCTGGAGCGCGAGCTGCTCATCCGCTTACCGGAACTCAAGCTGATCGCGGTTTCGGCCACCGGCGTCAACCAGATCGACGTCGCCGCCTGCCGCGAACTCGGCATTGCCGTGTGCAATATCCGCAACTATGCCGACAATAGCGTTGCCGAACATACGCTGATGCTGATGCTGGCGCTGCGACGCAAACTGCTGGATTACCAGCGCTCGGTTGCGGCCGGCGAGTGGCAGCGCGCCGACCAGTTTTGCCTGATGCAACACCCGATCCAGGATCTGGCCGGAGCGACGCTCGGCATCGTCGGCAAAGGTGCGCTGGGCGAAAGCGTGGCACGCCTGGCACGCGCCTTCGGCATGCACGTACTGTTCGCCGAACGCAAACAGGCCCGGCTGTTGCGCAACGGCTACACACCGTTCGACGAGGTGTTGCAAAGCGCCGACGTGCTGTCGCTGCATTGCCCGCTCACCGAAGCAACCCGCCAGCTGATCGGCGCACGCGAACTGGCGCAGATGAAGCCAGGTGCGATCCTGATCAACACCGCACGCGGCGCGCTGGTGGACGCACAGGCACTGGCCGGCGCACTGTCGAACTACAGCATCGCCGGCGCCGGCATCGACGTACTGGAGCACGAGCCGCCGCAGGCGGGCAGCCCGCTGCTGGCGCCGCTGCCGAACCTGATCGTCACGCCGCATTGCGCCTGGCTTGGCAGCGGCGCACTGGCAGCGCTGGCGGAACAACTGATCGGCAATATCGAAGCATTCCTGCGTGGCGAAGCGCGCAACCTGGTGACATGAAGCATGCCAGCCATATCCGTACGAACAAATGAACACAAGTCAGCATCGCCATACCAAGCAAACGCTCGATTGACTTTTGACTAAAGAACTAATTCATAGCAAAATCGTAGGATTTGACTGCTCGCAAACATAACCGCGGTTGCTGAGCCGTACTCTGCAGCCAACCGCGCCAAACAGGGGGATTATCGTGGAACGAGAATTTATGGAATATGACGTCGTGATCGTCGGCGCCGGTCCTTCCGGTTTGTCCGCCGCGATCCGACTGAAACAGCTGGCCGCGCAGAACGACAAGGAAATCAGCGTGTGCGTGCTGGAAAAAGGCTCCGAAGTCGGCGCTCACATCCTATCCGGCGCGGTAATCGACCCGATTGCGATGAACGAGCTGATTCCGGACTGGAAAGAAAAAGGTGCGCCGCTGAATACGCCGGTAACCGAAGACCAGTTCCTGTTCCTGAGCGAAACCGGCAGCAAGAAATTCCCGGAAAAACTGATGCCGCCGTTGCTGAACAACCACGGCAACTATATCGTCAGCCTCGGCAACGTCTGCCGCTGGCTCGCCACCCAGGCCGAAGAGCTGGGCGTGGAAATCTACCCCGGCTTTGCTGCAGCCGAAGTGCTGTACCACGCAGACGGCTCGGTAAAAGGCGTGGCTACCGGCGACATGGGCGTAGACCACAACGGCCAGCCGAAAGACGAATACACGCCGGGCATGGAACTGCATGCCAAGTACACCTTCATCGCCGAAGGCGTACGCGGTTCGCTGGCGAAGGAAATCCAGGCCAAATACAAGCTGCGCGACGGTGTCGATCCGCAGAAATTCGGCATCGGCCTGAAAGAGCTGTGGGAAATCGATCCGGCCAAGCACAAGCAGGGCCTGGTAATGCACTCGCAGGGCTGGCCGCTGGATATGAGCACCGGCGGCGGTTCGTTCCTCTATCACCTGGAAAACAACCAGGTGATGGTCGGCTTCGTGGTGCACCTGAACTACGAAAACCCGCATCTGAGCCCGTACGACGAATTCCAGCGCTTCAAGACCCATCCGCATATCCGCCAGTTCTTCGAAGGCGGCAAGCGCATCGCTTACGGTGCGCGCGCCATCAACGAAGGCGGCCTGCAATCGGTGCCGAAGCTGACCTTCCCGGGTGGCGCACTGATCGGCTGCTCCGCCGGCTTCGTCAACGTGCCGCGCATCAAGGGTAGCCACAATGCGATGAAGACCGGCATGATGGCCGCCGAAGCGGCTTACGACGCGATCGTCAACCAGGGCCGCACCGGCCACGACGAGCTGTCCAGCTACATCGACGCCTACAGGAAATCGTGGGTTTACGAAGATCTGTACAAGGTGCGCAACGTCAAGCCGGCGCTGAGCAAGTTCGGCATGATCGGCGGTACCTTGTATGGCGGCTTTGACATGTGGATGCACTGCCTGGGCGTGAAACTGCCGTGGACTTTCCACCACGACAAGGCCGATCACGAGTACCTGCGCCCGGCGGCGGAAATGCCGAAAATCGACTATCCGAAGCCGGATGGCAAGATCAGCTTCGACAAACTGTCGTCGGTGTTCATTTCCAACACCAACCACACCGAAGATCAACCGTGCCACCTGAAACTGAAGGACGAGTCGATCCCGGTTGCAGTGAACTGGAACATCTACGCCGGTCCGGAAGCACGCTTCTGCCCGGCCGGGGTATACGAGTACGTTGGTATCGATGAAGGCAAGCCGCGCCTGCAGATCAACGCGCAAAACTGCGTGCACTGCAAGACCTGCGACATCAAGGACCCGCGCCAGAACATCAACTGGACCGTTCCCGAAGGCGGCGGCGGCCCGAACTACCCGAACATGTAAGCAAGCCTGCGGGCAAAGCACAAAAGGCCGGAATTTCCGGCCTTTTTTATATTCAACAGCACAACGAAACGTCAACCATGCGCCGAATGCAGCGCATCGATCAGCGGCACGAACACTGACCGCACATCCTCGGGCAAATCCTCGCTGCGCAGCTGCAGATCGCGCCCCAGTTCGCGCAGGCGCCAGGCAATTTCCTCGATCGCGACAATCACCTCGAACAGCAGATCGCGATCCACCTGCTGCAGCCATTGCAAATGCTCACCATGCGGCAGCGAATCCAGCCCAGTGCTGGAAAAGGCCAACTGGATCAGCCGCACCCGCTCCGCCGCGCGCTGTGCCATCAGCAGCGCCGCCTTGAATTGCTGCACCCGATCGTCGTCCTCTGCCTCATCCAGCCTGATCAATACCTGCGCCAGGCGCCGCAGCAACTGGTGCATGCTTTCCGCCATCGACTCAGCCGATGGCAGATCGGCCCCCTCCAACGTTGCCGGCTTGGCATTGCGCAACGCCAGATTGACGATTTGCGTTACGCGCAGCGGAAACTGGCCGGGAACGATGCGCATGGCAATTTCGGCGCGCGCCAGCGGCTTGCCATAGTGGCGGAACACCGCGCAAATGGTGTCGGCAACGCCGACGATCAGCCCCTCCAGCGACAGCTGGTCGCCAGCGATGCGACGCGGATAACCGCTGCCATCCAGGCGCTCGTGATGCTCCAGCACAATCTGGCCGGCCAGCGGTGGAAACTGCCCCAGCTCATCGACCAGCATGCGGCCAACCAGCGGATGCGATGCCACGTGCCGCCATTCGTGCGGCTTGAGGCTGGCACCGCTACGCAGGTATTCGGGATTGATATAGAGTTCGCCGATATCGTGCAACAGCGCACCGGCAGCCAATGCCGGCAGATTGGCGCGCGGCACGCCAGCCTGCAATCCCAGCACCAGGCCGACCATCGCCCCCTCGACGGCATGCAGCAACTCGTTTTCACCGCCCTTCTGCAGCAGCGTCAGCAGCATGCTGACCGGCCCGCTGAGCGGCAGGCTGCCGAGAATGGCGCGCGCCTCGACAGCATGATTGCCAATCAGCAGTATCGGCTGCACTTTCACGTCGCTGTTGATCACCCGCTCCGCCAGATCGAGCAGCAGCGCAGAATGGACACCGTCTTCCACCGCCAGGGAAGATTCCAGCGGCTTTTTCAGCTTGTGCCGGAGCAGGCGCTCCTGCATTTCGGCAGAGATGCGCGCACCCTTGGCGATCAGCTTCATGCCAACCGCGTTGTAAACGTCTTCGCTGGCCTCGATATGCCGGGTTGCGGACAATTCGACAACCCGGTTCAGGTAATGCGGGTTGACGTTGTTGAGTGGGCTATCATGCATGGTGTTGGTGTTCTGTGGCCGTTCCGGCCAGTGTTATGGTTACGCGGTCAACAGTCAGTCTAGACAATGATCCCCGGCGGACCAAATGGAACGCCCCAAACCCCGCTCGCGCCCCCGGTGTTAAGGCGGCTTTAAGCGCCCGGGCGTTTAATGCAATCTCCCCTACCGGAAATATAAGGAAGCCATCATGAAATACCTGCTCATTTCCCTTGCATTGTCCAGCTTCGCCGGCGCAGCACTGGCCGAGCCAACCTGCACCCAGGAGCCAAAGGACAAGTGGATGGCCGAAGCGGCAATGCAGAAAAAGCTCGCCGACGAGGGCTACAAGACCAAGGTATTCAAAACCACCAAGGGCAATTGCTACGAGCTGTACGGCTGGAACAAGGACGGCAAGAAAGTGGAAATCTACTTTAACCCGGTCGATGGTCAGCCGGTCAAGCAGCGCATCGAAAAATAATGACGCCGCTGCCGGCTACAGCGCATGAGCCTGCCAGCGTAGCGGTATGGGACAGATTTGTCCGTCTCTGCCACTGGTCGCTGGCCACCGGCTTTGGCGCCAACTGGCTGAACGAGGGCGGCGATCCGCCACACCGCTGGATCGGCTACACCGCTGTGGCGCTGGTATTGTGCCGCGTGGTGTGGGGCGTGATCGGCAGCCGCCATGCGCGCTTCAGCGACTGGGTGCCCTCCCCTGCCCGGCTGCGGCGCTATCTGGGTCTGCTGCTACGTGGACGCGAGCCGCGTTATCTCGGCCACAACCCGGCAGCTGCGGTAATGATGCTGGCGCTGCTGGCAATGCTGCTTGCACTCGGGGTAACCGGCTGGCTAACGACTACCGACCGGTTTTTCGGCGAGGAATGGCTGGAAGACCTGCACCGCCTGCTGGCCAGCATCATGCTCGGCATGGTGGCGCTGCATGTCGCCGCAGCGCTGTTCGAAAGCTGGAAACATGGCGAAAACCTGATCCTGGCAATGTTTACCGGGAGGAAACGCGCTGCCGGAGACTGCATCGATGCGGATACTGCTGATTGAAGACGACGAGCTGCTGGGCGACGGCATCGAGGCCGGGCTGAAACAGGCCGGCTACGCGGTGGACTGGGTGCGCGACGGCATGGCTGGCGAACTGGCACTGATCAACGAGCACTACGACGCAGCGGTAGTCGATATCAACCTGCCGCGCCAGTCTGGCCTGGAAGTACTGAAAAAACGCCGCGCGCAGCAAGATGCCACGCCAATCCTGCTGCTGACCGCGCGCGACAGCGTGCATGACCGTGTAACCGGCCTCGACAGCGGCGCCGACGATTACCTGATCAAGCCATTCGCACTGGCAGAGCTCACCGCCCGCCTGCGGGCGCTGACCCGGCGCGGCAGCGGGCGCAGCAATCCGACCATCGTCCACGGCACGCTGACGCTCGACCCGGCCGCACATCAGGTGCACCAGGACGGTTGCGAGGTGGCGCTGTCGCCGCGCGAATTCTCGCTGCTGGAGCTGATGCTGGAAAAACGCGGCCACGTGCTGTCCAAGGCGCAGCTCGAATCGGCGCTGTATGGCTGGGGCGAAGAGGTGGAAAGCAATTCGGTCGAAGTACACATCCACCATTTGCGCCGCAAGCTCGGCAGCGAACTGATTCGCACCCTGCGCGGCGTCGGCTACATGATTCCGCGCCCGGATGGCGGCCGCTGATGGCACGAGCCGGTTCGCTCAAATGGCAACTGCTGCTGACCACGCTGGGCGTGATCGCTGCCGGTTCGCTGCTGATCGGCGCTGTGCTGCTGGCGCACGCGCGTCATGAAATCGATGAATTGTTCGATGCTCAACTGGCGCAGATGGCGCGCACACTGCTGGTCCAGGGCCAGCAG
>CALMFQ010000151.1 GCA_937863215.1 uncultured Pseudomonadota bacterium | reverse complement strand
CCGATTGTTGACGATTTTTCATGTCAATGATGATGTCGTCACCCGCGAGTATTTCACCAAGGGGGCCGCAGACAAGCAGTTGTTCGAGGTGCTGTCGGAAATCGGCAATCTGTGTTGCGGCGCGATGAACCGTGAATTGCTGCACAGCTTTCCACATCTGGGCATGTCGACACCCTACGTGCTGAATCGCCAGTGCCTGGCGTTTCTCGACGAGCTGAAGCCGGGTCACGTCTCCGGCTATGCAATTTCCATCAACAACTCGGTTCAGATGCACGCCAGCCTATGCCTGTGCGAGTACGCGCCGATCGATTTTTCGGTCGACATGTCCTCCACTGAAGAAGAAACCGGCGCACTTGAATTGTTCTGATGCATCACCTGTAGGAGAACAAAATGAAAGACACATTGCTGAGCAAGGTGTTGGTGCTTGATAACAGCACAGAACACGCGGATGCCATCAAGTATTTCTGCGATGAAAATCACTTGGTCGGCCTGAAGGTGCACAAAAGCAATCTGGAGTCGGTGTTGCGGTCCAATATCGATCTCGGCGCAATTCTGTATTCCGAGAATTACGGCGATTCGCCGGAAGAAAATGCGGAAATTGCACTGATGATCCATTCGGTGCGCAGCGAGCTGCCGATCATCATTCGCCGCGAGCAGAGCGCCACAATCGACGATCTGCCAGAGAATTTGCGCAAGGTATTCTGTGCCGCTTATGTTGCCAGCGATATTGGCGCGCTGCGTTCGGTTATCGATGAGTTCATTTTCTGTCTGGTATACCCGAACGATCTGGTGCGCGGCATTTCCGAAATCACCTGCGGCATTCTCAGCAGCCAGTTCAAGCTGGATGCCCATACTTCGCACGAGACGCCGTATATCGTGCGCGACCGGATCATTTTCGGCGAGGTATTCAGCCTGATTCCGCTGGAAAGCTCCTGGTGTCGCGGCTATATGATGCTACAAACAGAAGAGCAACCGATTCTGGATTTCCTTGCGAGTTATCGGCAGACAAAGGAAAAGCTCGATTTCCGCACTGCCAACAGTTTCCTCGGCGAGATCACCAATCTGATCTGGGGCTCGTTCAAGAACCGCTATATCGGCGATACTACGTCGGAGGCGAGCAGGATCCAGGTCCCGCTGATCGTCAACCATAAGCATAAGTACATTTCGTTCGGAACTGACAATCCGCAGCTGTGCTTCCTGTATACGTTGACGGATGAAACAAGTGGACGCTCGGTAAAGCTGTACCAGCGTTTTATCTTTAATCTCAACTGGTCGCCGGAAGACTTCAAGGAAGTTACCCATGATGTCGAGGCACTGGTCGATTCCGGCGAGCTGGAATTGTTTTAAAGCCTGTTGTGCGTCGTGCCGCAGCGCGATCTGGCGCGACGGCGGCGCAGACAGGGTCTTTATCTCCTGGAGAGTAATAGCATGGCAAAAATTCTTATCGTAGATGATTCGAGCACGGTGCGTGATGAGGTGGCTGGATTCCTGAAAAACGCAGGGCTGGATGTGGCTACGGCGGTGGATGGCAAGGATGGTCTGGCAAAGCTGAAGGCCGATCCGGGTATCAAGCTGGTGGTCAGCGATGTCAACATGCCCAATATGGATGGCCTGACGATGGTGGAAAAAATCCGTGGCGAGCTGGGCAACAGCAGCGTCAACATCATCATGCTGACCACCGAAAGCAG
>CALMFQ010000150.1 GCA_937863215.1 uncultured Pseudomonadota bacterium | reverse complement strand
CGAACTGGATCGAATCCTCGTCGGCGTTGAAGAACACCGCCGACGGCAGCGTCGGCTTGCCGTCGTCGAGCGGCAGCAGCAGCGGCTTGCCGGCAATATGAATGCCACAGGTGGAGTTGGATGTACCGAAATCGATACCGCAGATTGCCATGGGTAAGTCCAGCCAGAACGGCTGCAGATTGTACCTTATCGAGCCGGGCTTGCATCGCTGCAGCCCGTGCGGCAATTTTGTGCCTGCCTGCAGACCAATAGCAGAGCGGCTTGCAGGCATGGCTGCAGGCCGCTCCCAGAGCGGGCTGCAGCCGGTAGTCTGCCGGACGAGGATTGGCTGCTACAATCGCCGGCAATTCAATCGTCATGGAACCCCGCTCATGCCCGCCCACCTGCATTCCCGTATCCTGCCACTGTCGCTGCTGCTGGCTCTCAGCCAGGCCGGCTGCGTCCATCTGAACAGCCTGCCGCCGCTGGCCACCGTTCAGCCGGCGCAACCTGCGCTGCTGATCGAGAATGCCCGCATATTCTCCGGCGATGCCGATCAGGCAGTCAGCGCAGGGCAAGACGTGCTGATCGAAGCCGGCCGCATCAAGGCGATTGGCGCCCATCCGCTCAATGTCGATGCCAGCGAGCGCATCGATGCACGCGGCAAACTGCTGTTGCCGGGGCTGATCGACATGCACGTGCACGTCGGCTTTACCGAGGCGCCACCGTGGTATCCGACGCTCGGCAACCCCAGGCGCACGCTCAGCGCCTATGCCGCGCACGGCGTAACCACGGTGCTGGATCTGGGCGGGCGCGGCAGCGAATTGCACGACCTGGCACAGCAACTGGCACAGGGAAAACTCACCGGGCCGCGCCTGCTGTACGCCGGTGAGCAATTCAGCGCACCGGGCAGCCACCCGGCACCGCTGATGAAGGAAATCCTCGCATGGCCGCTCAGCTCGCTGGCGATTGCGCTCAGCATCGATCCGCTGGCAGCCGACAGCGACGTCGATGCCCTGATAGGCAAACGCAAGCAGGCCGGAGCGACGCTGGCCAAAGTCATGATCGACCGCATTCCGCTGGCCAGCCCCAGCACCGACGAAGCCTCGGTACGCCGGCTGGTAACAGCGGCGCACCGGCAGAACATGCCGGTGGCGGCGCACATCGGCGACGAACAGAATCTGCTGACCGCGCTCAACGCCGGCGTGGATCTGCTCGCCCACGGCGTAAACCGTTCCGGACTCAGCGCTGCCGGCCTGCAGCGGCTGCAGGCGGCACAGGTACCGGTGGTGCCGACACTGAAGATTTTCAACAATATCGCGCTCGCGGCACAGCAGCAGGACCCGATCGAACCGGCCGACGAGAAAGTGATCGCTCCGGCTGCGCGCGAGGCATTCCGCAAGCCCGACGGCCGCAAGGTTACCCCGGCGATGTACGAATACGGCCAGTTGATTGCGCACCAGCGCGAAGTGACTTTCGCCAACTGCCGGGCGATGCAGCAGGCCGGCATCCCGCTGCTGGTGGGCACCGACAGCCCGAACATGGGCTCGACCGCCGGCTCGTCGATCCATCAGGAACTGCAGCTGCTGGTGGAAAAATGCGGCCTGACGCCGGCGCAGGCGCTGGCAGCCGCAACCGGCCGCCCTGGTGCCTGGCTGAGCCGCTGGAGCGGCATTGCCGGCCTCGGCAGTGTCAGCGTCGGTGCGCCGGCCGATCTGCTGTTGATCGATGGCGATCCGCTGCAGGACATCCGTGCCAGCCGCAATATCAGCCTGGTGCTGACTGCGGGCCGCAAAGTGACGGCTCTGCCACCGGCCAACTGACGGCAGACAACACCGCACAGCGGCACGATACGAAAGCGGTGGCCGGCATGCGCACTGGACTATGCTTAGCAGATGCAAACGACGATACGCCCGCTACTGCTAAGCCTGATGCTGGCGCTGCCCATGGCCAGCGCCGCTTTCGACACCGCACGGGCACGCCTCGATCTGGAACGGGACCCGGTCGACGTCGCCCGGCAAACCCAGCAATTCCTGCAGCAGCACGGCGCAACACTGCAACCGGACAAACGGCTGGACGCGCTGCTGCTGAGCGCCGAGGCCAGCCTGCTGGCAGAACAGGAACAGGCGCTGGACGCCGCGCTGCAGGCTGGCCTGCAGCAGGCCGAAGCGCAGCGCGACAATACGGCACTGACCCGTCTGCTGACATTGCGCGCACGTCAGCAACTGCGCTTGGGCAA
>CALMFQ010000149.1 GCA_937863215.1 uncultured Pseudomonadota bacterium | reverse complement strand
GATTGTTCGCGGTCATCGATACCCTTGACGCGATAACCTCTGATCGCGCCTACCGGGCCGCCCAGCCATTCAACGTGGCCCGCACAGAAATTGCCGCGCAATCCGGCCGCCAATTCGACCCACTCGCGGTCGACGCGTTCATGCGCTCTGAAGCGGAGCTGCGGCAAATGGTTGCGCAACACTGCGGGCCGCAGATCAGCGTGCAGGCGGCACTGGAACATGCTTTCGCCGTTGATTCTCAACCACCTCAGGACCAAACATGATGAACGATCCCGTCTGCGGCATGCCGGTTGATCCGGCAAAAAGCCCCTACCGACGCGAATATCAGGGCCACACCTATCATTTTTGCTCGACCAATTGCCAGCAGAAATTCGATGCCGAGCCTGACCGTTATCTGGCACAAGCGGCAGCGGCAATCGCGCCCAAGGTCGACGTTGCCCCGCAACAGGTGACGATCCCGATTGCCGGCATGACCTGCAATCACTGTGCCGAGCAGATTGAAGCCGCATTAAAAGCCGCGCCGGGAGTGCTGCAGGTGCACGTGAACCGGGGCGATGCGATTGCCCATGTCCGTTTTGCGCCTGAGCAAACCTCTTTGTCTGGCTTGCATGCGGTGATCAAAAAAGCTGGCTATCAGGCGGGCTCTGCCAGCATGCAACTCGCCGTCAAAGGCATGCGCTGTGGTTCGTGCGTCACCAAGGTGGAAGCAGCGCTGCAGGCTTGTCCCGGCGTCTTGTCCGCCACCGTCAATCCGGCCACTGCCATTGCCAGCATTGTCTACCAGCCGAATATGGTAGATCAGAGCAAGCTGAAAAAGGCCATTGCCGCCAACGGCTTCGAGGCCGGCGCCGCACCGGTCGCCAGCGAAACCGGTGTGGCCTCCGCCGAAAGCGAGCAGGAACTGGAATACCGCACGCTGATGCGCAAGTTCTGGTTTGCCGCGCTGATCTCGATTCCAGTGATGATTTTCAGCTACCCCGACTTCATCCCCGGCCTGCGTGAATGGATGCCGATGGGCAGCAGCAACCGTACCGTGGTGTGGATACTGGTCGGTATCCTGGCGCTGCCGGTGATGGCCTGGTCCGGTTCGCAGTTTTTCACCGGCATGTGGGACGGCCTCAAACACCGTTCCGCCAATATGCACACCTTGATTGCGCTGGGTGTCACGGCTGCGTATCTGTATTCGATCGCCGCCGTGTTGTTCCCCGGCTGGTTTCCGGAAATGAAGCTGGCGGATGCATTCTGGGACGTGGTGACAGTTGTGATTGCGCTGGTGGTGCTGGGCCTGGCACTGGAGAGCAAGGCCAAGGGCAAGACCTCGGAAGCGATCAAGAAACTGGTTGGCCTGCAGCCGAAAACCGCGCGGGTATTACGCGACGGTGTCGAAACCGACATCCCGGTTGAAGAAGTGCTGGCCGGCGACATCGTGCTGGTGCGTCCGGGTGACAAATTACCGGTCGATGGCGTGGTCGTCGAAGGTGCCAGTGCCGTGGATGAGTCAATGATCACCGGTGAGTCACTGCCGGTCGAAAAACACCCCGGCGACGAAGTCATCGGCGCCACGCTCAACAAAACCGGCAGTTTCCGCTTTCGGGCCACCAAGGTCGGCAAGGATACCGCGCTCGCCAACATCATCCGCATGGTGCAGGACGCCCAAGGCTCGAAGGCGCCGATCCAGCGCGTAGTGGATGCGGTGTCGGCGTATTTTGTGCCGGCGGTAATGATTCTGGCGCTGCTGGCCGGTGTGATCTGGTACGACTTCGGCCCCGAGCCGCGCGCGGTCTACGCCGTCATCGTCATGGTCACCACGCTGATTATCGCCTGCCCGTGTGCCTTGGGGCTGGCAACGCCGACCTCGCTCACCGTCGGCATCGGCAAAGGCGCCGAAAATGGCATCCTGATCCGCTCTGGCGATGCATTGCAGACGGCGATGCGCCTCAACGCCATTGTGCTCGACAAGACCGGCACCATTACCAAGGGTGAGCCGGAGCTGACCGACGTCGTGGCGGCAGCGGGTTTTGAGCAGGATCAGATTCTGACCCTGGCGGCAGCGCTGGAACGCAACTCCGAACATCCTCTGGGCGAGGCGATCGTCAACGGCGCGCTGGCCCGCCAACTGGCGCTGGCCGACCCCACCGGCTTTACCGCAATTCCCGGCTTTGGCGTCGGTGGCAACGTGAGTGGCAGCGAGGTGTTGCTTGGCAACGCCAAATTGATGGCCGAGCGCCGGATTGATGTCAGTAGTTTGCAAACCGATTGGGAGCGGCTGGCGCAGGATGGCAAAACACCGATGTTTGTTGCCGCCAATGGCCGTGCCGCAGGCCTGATCGCCGTTGCCGACACCATCAAGCACGATTCCAAAGCGGCAATTGCCGCGCTGCGCGAGATGGGGCTGGAAGTTATCATGCTGACCGGCGACAACCGCCGCACTGCTGAAGCAATAGCTCGCCAGGTCGGTGTCGATCGGGTGCTACCCGAGGTGTTGCCGGAAGACAAGGCGCATGAAATCCAGAAGCTGCAGCTGGAAGGCAAAACCGTGGCCATGGTTGGCGATGGTATCAACGACGCACCAGCGCTGGCACAAGCCGATGTTGGCCTGGCAATCGGCACCGGCACCGATGTGGCAATCGAAGCCAGCGACATCACGCTGATCAAAGGCAGCCTGATGGGTGTGGTGACCGCCATCGAAATCAGCCGCGCCACCATGCGCAACGTCTACCAGAACCTGTTCGGCGCTTTCTTCTACAACATGCTCGGGCTGCCGGTAGCAATGGGCGTGCTGTATCCGTTCTTCGGCCTGCTGCTGTCGCCGCTGATCGCCGCTGCAGCGATGGCGTTCAGCTCGGTCACCGTGGTTACCAATGCCAATCGTCTACGCAGCTTCCAACCCAAAGGAGTGTCCCAATGAGCCCCGATCGCTGGATTGTAACTTTGCTCGGACTGGCCCTGATCGGCTTCATCGTCTGGTTCTTCTGGCTCAAAAAATCCAAGGGCACTGCCGCCAGCGTCGGCAGCAGCGGCGTGCAGGAGGCGATGATTCTGGTCAAAGGCGGCTATACGCCGGACGTCATCGTGGTCAAAGCGGGCCGGCCGGTGCGGCTGAACTTTCGTCGTGAAGAAACCGCCTCCTGCTCGGAGATGCTGCTGTTGCCGGCGTTCAGCAAGAGCGTGAAATTACCCACCGGTGAGAACGTGGCAGTCGAATTCACGCCCGACAAGCCGGGTGAATATCCGTTTAGTTGCCAGATGGGCATGTTCCGTGGCCGTCTGATTGTTGAATGATCGTTTTTACCAGGAGTCTGTCATGTTGAATGTTCGCAAATTGTTGGCCGTAATGGCGCTGATCGCCCCGCTGGCACAAGCCGCCACCCCGGTCACGCTGTACAAAAGCCCTACTTGTGGTTGCTGTGAGGAATACGTCAAATACCTGCAGGCCAACGGTTTTGATGTGAAGGCAATCAATTCCGACGATATGAACCGGATCAAGGAAACCAACCATGTGGGCAATCTCGGTAGCTGCCACACCGCCCTGATCAACGGTTATGTCGTCGAAGGTCATGTGCCGGTGGCCGCCATCCTGAAGGTCCTGAAACAACGACCGAAAATTGTCGGCATCAGCGTACCGGGAATGACCACGAACTCACCGGGAATGGGTGAAATGAAGCCGGGCACGCTCAAGGTGTATGAAATTGCGGCCAAGGAAAGCAGCAATCCCAAAGTCTTTTCGATTGAATAACCCGCAACTGAGAGGCAACCAGCATGAATCAGCCAGAGCAAGAGCACGACCCGCATTGCACGGCGCATCAAGGGCGCAGTCGTTGGGTGTTTATCGGTTTTGCCCTGGTGGCGGGATATTTCCTGTTCACCGAGCATCGCGCCCATGTCATCGCCGTCTTGCCGTATTTGCTGCTGGCGGCTTGCCCGTTGATGCATCTGTTCATGCACCACGGTCACGGACATCACCACCACACCGATCACTCGCAGCAAGATAAGAAAGGCAGCGCGGAATGAACCATGATGTATCGGCTTACGGCTTGTGGTCGCTGGTGATCATCAATTCGCTGGTGTTTATCATTTTCGCCTTCAGCTTCACCAAACCCAAAACCCCGCGTGACTGGCGCTCGTTCGGCATGTTCTCGGCCTTTATCGTCGCCTTGTTTACCGAGATGTATGGCTTCCCGCTGACGATTTACCTGTTGTCCGGCTGGTTGACCAGCCATTTCCCCGGCATCAATTTCATGGCTCACGATTCCGGCCATTTGCTGGAAATGATGTTCGGCTGGCGTGGCAATCCGCACTTCGGGCCGTTTCATATCCTCAGCAGTCTTTTGATTTTTGCCGGCTTCTGGCTGTTGTCCGCCGCCTGGCGGGTGCTGTATCACGCGCAACGCAGCCATCGACTGGCCACGGCCGGCGCCTACGCCCGCATTCGCCACCCGCAATACCTCGGCTTTGTCACCATCATGTTCGGCTTTCTGCTGCAATGGCCGACGTTGATCACACTGCTGATGTTTCCGGTCATGGCGCTGATCTACGCACGGCTGGCCAAGCGGGAAGAACAGGATATGTTGGCTGAATTCGGCGAGGAATATGCCCGTTATGCGGCCCATACGCCGGCATTTATTCCCGATTTGGGCGCAAAAACGCATCCCTATCCATGATGGAATGGTTGATTGGGAAGCCCTTCTGCTAATGGCGCGACAACGCGGACGGATTTTGATGAGGTTTATGATGAAATTGACGTGGATTCCGGTTTGTTGCGCGCTGTTTACTGTCGCACCGGTGTATGCCGGCGAATCGGCTGAATTGCCTTTTGGCGCAAGCTTGCCGGCGATGTTGGACTGGCTGGATCAACATCATCCGGAGATTCAGGCTATGCAGCAGGAGTCGCTTGCCGCCATGGCGCGTGTTACCCCGGCCGGCGCGCTGCCGGACCCGATGTTCCGCATGGAATTACAGGACATTGACCGCAGTAATCCGACGCTGGCGCCGAACAAGGTCGGATCAACCAAGTACAGTTTTATTCAGAGCCTGCCCTGGTGGGGCAAGCGCGATCTGCAGCGGGGTGTCGCCGAATCGGAAGCCAAGCGGGTGGGGACTCAGGTTGCTCAGACGCGCAACGAACTGCGGGCGCGACTGAAAGTGGGTTATGCACAGTTTTTCTATAGCCATACTGCCGCCCGCGTGAATCAGGAGTTGGCCGAGATTGCCGCGCGACTCGAGCAAGTGGCGCAAACGCGCTACGCCAATGGCCTGGCCCCGCAGCAAGATGCGCTCAAGGCGCAATTGGAAAAAACCTCGCTCAGCGCCGAACGATTGTCTCTGACCAGCGAAATCCGCCAGGCCGAGGCAAGACTGAATGTCTTGTTGCTTCGCCCGGTCAATGCGCAACTGACACCGCCTCTGGCTTTGCCGGGACTGGACAAAGGCTTGCCCAGTGCCGATCTGGCCAGCTTGGCGCTGCAGCGCAATCCACAGATTCAGTCCCAGAATGCACAAATCGAAAGCGCACAAGCATCGCGCAAACTGGCGGATAGCAATCGCTATCCGGACTTCGCGCTGGGCATCGCGCCGATTCAGACCGGCAACCGCGTCGAAAAATTTGAAGTGATGCTGGAGATGAACCTGCCGTTGCGCTGGGATGTACGCAATGCCCAGCGTGACGAGGCCGGCGCCATGCTGGCAGCGGCGGAATCACGCAAGAATGCGGCCGAACAGCAATTGCGGGGCGATATCGAAGAAGCGCGCAGCGCCTATCTGCTGGCTCAATCACAACAGCAATTGCTGTCGAACACCTTGTTGCCGCAGGCGCAACTGACTTTCCGCTCGGCGCTCGCCGGCTACGAAAACGGCAAGGTGGATTTCACTACCGTACTCGATTCAATCCGGCAGATCCGCCAGTTGCGGCTGGATCTGGCGAGGAATCAGAAAGAGCAACTGACTCGGCAGGCCGAGTTGGAGAAATGGATTGGGGAAGAGTTATGAACCGAAGCATCATCGCCGCATCATTACTGACACTCGCAATTGGCGCTGGCGGCGGTTATTACCTGGGCCAGCGCGCCGATGTACCGACGCACACCGAGCAGGCACCGCAGGCGCGCAAGATTCTTTACTACCGCAATCCGATGGGGCTTGCCGACACCTCGGCGGTGCCGAAAAAAGACGCCATGGGTATGGACTACCTGCCGGTGTATGCCGATGAGGTAAGCCCCGCCAAAGTGGTCAGCAAGAAAATCCTCTATTACCGCAATCCAATGGGCTTGCCCGACACCTCGCCAGTCCCCAAGCAAGACAGCATGGGCATGGATTACATCCCGGTGTATGCCGACGATCAGCCAGCGCCAGGGCAAGTGCAGATTGCCCCCGACAAGATCCAGAAACTCGGTGTACGCACCGAGAAGGTGACCAAACAGGTTCTCACTCACACCGTACGTGCCGCCGGCACCGTCCAGAACGACGAGCGGCGGGAACATGCGGTG
>CALMFQ010000148.1 GCA_937863215.1 uncultured Pseudomonadota bacterium | reverse complement strand
GGCCGGTGGCACAATCCCGGCACCCCATCGTTACGCCAGAGACCCGCGCCATGAGCCCCGCTCGCCAGCAAATCCGCTTCCTGCGCTCACGGATTCCCGACTTCGAGTGCGAACCCGGCTGCCACGACTGCTGCGGCCCGGTAACCTGCAGCAGCGAGGAAATCGCCCGGCTGCCGGTCAAAAGCGATGCCGAACACGCCGCGGCACTGGCCGCATACAACTGCGTTCATCTCGGCGCCAACGGCTGCAGCGTTTACAGCGAACGGCCGCTGATCTGCCGCCTGTTCGGCACCACGCCCAGGCTCGCCTGCCCGCGCGGCAAGCGCCCACAGCAAATGACCGATCCGGATATCGAACGACAGGTGTTTGCCTTTTTCCAAAGCCAGCGGCAAGTGCTGCTGTAACTACGCACATCCCGCTCAAGCTGCATGCAATAGCGGGCGGATGGTTGTATCGACACCAGCCGCTGCGCAAGCGACTGGTCGAACCATACACTGAGGCAAGGCTGCAAGCCGCTCTGGCATTGGCCTGCAGACCAGGCTACAGGCCGCGCCGGTACTGGCTTGCAGGGCACAAAACAAAACGGGCCGGAGTTGCCTCCGGCCCGTTTGCTGCGTGCGAGCAACACCGATCAGCGCGGCAGTGCCGAACTTCCCATCAGGAATTCGTCAACTGCGCGGGCAGCCTGACGGCCTTCGCGGATCGCCCATACCACCAGCGACTGGCCGCGACGGATATCGCCGGCAGCGAAGACCTTGCTGACGTTGGTGGCATAACCGCCGACCGCGTCAACCGTAGCCTTGGCGTTGCCACGCGCATCCTTGTCGACACCAAAGCCGGAGAGGACGGTTTCGACCGGGCTGACGAAGCCCATTGCCAGCAGCACCAGATCGGCCTTCAGCACCTGCTCGGTGCCGGCAACCTCGTTGAACTTGCCGTCCTTGAACTCGACACGCACGGTTTTGACGCCGCTAACCTTGCCGTTTTCGCCGATGAATTCCTTGGTGGCGATCGCAAATTCGCGCTCGCAGCCTTCTTCATGGCTGGACGAGGTACGCAGCTTGTACGGCCAGTACGGCCAGGTCAGCTCCTTGTTTTCCTGTTCCGGCGGCATCGGCATCAGTTCGAACTGGATCACGCTCTTGGCGCCGTGACGATTCGAAGTGCCGACGCAGTCGGAACCGGTATCGCCACCGCCGATGACGATCACGTTCTTGCCGTCGGCGCGGATCTGATCCTTGACCTTGACGCCGGCGTTGACGCGATTCTGCTGCGGCAGGAATTCCATCGCGAAATGGATGCCGGCCAGATCGCGGCCCGGCACCGGCAGATCGCGCGACTGCTCGGCGCCGCCAGTCAGCAGCACCGCGTCGAATTCCTTCTGCAGCTGCGCCGGCGTTACCGACTGGGTCGCCCAGTTGGTAACCTTGCTGCCTTTCGGCAGTTCGCCGACGATGGTATTGGTCTTGAACACCACGCCTTCGGCTTCCATCTGCTTCACGCGGCGGTCGATGTGCGACTTGTCCATCTTGAAGTCAGGAATACCGAACCGCAGCAGGCCACCGACGGTGTCGTTTTTCTCGAACACGGTCACATCGTGGCCGGCACGCGCCAGTTGCTGTGCGGCAGCCATGCCGGCCGGGCCGGCACCGACCACGGCAACCTTCTTGCCGCTGCGCACTGCGGCCGGTTGCGGCACCACCCAGCCTTCGGCCCAGGCGCGGTCGATGATCGCGTGTTCGATCGACTTGATGCCGACCGGGTCGTTGTTGATGTTCAACACGCAAGCGGCTTCGCACGGTGCCGGACAGATACGGCCGGTAAACTCGGGGAAGTTGTTGGTCGAATGCAACACATTGATCGCATTCTGCCAATCGCCGCGATACACCAGATCGTTGAAATCCGGAATGATGTTGTTGACCGGGCAACCGTTATTGCAGAACGGCGTGCCGCAATCCATGCAACGCGCGCCCTGGATCTTTGCCTGTTCAGGCTTCAGACCAATGACGAATTCCTTGTAGTTCTTCAGGCGCTTTTCAACGGCTTCATAGCCCTCTTCCAGTCGTTCATATTCCAGAAAGCCTGTGACTTTTCCCATTTCAATCAACTCCTATACAGGTCGGTTCAGGCCTTGGCCTTGGTGGATTTGGTCTCGCCGCTGGCTTTGGCGATCGCCGCCTGTGCGCCTTTCTGCGCGCTCATTTCGGTCAATGCGCGACGATACTCGTGCGGGAACACCTTGACGAAGCGGGTTACCGCAGTCGCCCAGTCGTCGAGGATTTCGCGCGCGCGCAACGAACCGGTCCAGCGATGGTGATCCTCGATCAGCTTCTTCAGCAGCGCTTCGTCGGCCTGACCATGGTGCAACGGAATGCCCGCATCGGCTTGTTCTGCCGCCGGCAGCACTTTTTCCAGCGCCACCTGCGCAGTGTTGCAGCGCTTGGCGAACAGGCCGTCTTCGTCGTAGACGTAAGCCACGCCACCCGACATACCGGCAGCGAAGTTGCGGCCGGTCTTGCCCAGCACCACCACGGTGCCGCCGGTCATGTATTCGCAACCGTGATCGCCAGTACCTTCAACCACTGCCGATGCGCCCGACAGACGCACGCCGAAACGCTCGCCGCCAACGCCACGGAAGAACGCCTCGCCGGAAGTCGCACCGTACAGTACGGTGTTGCCGACGATGATGTTCTGGCCCGCGTCGCCACGGAAATCGATGCTCGGACGTACCACCACGCGGCCGCCCGACAGGCCTTTACCGGTGTAATCGTTGGCTTCGCCGATCAGGTACAGCGTGATGCCCCTGGCCAGGAATGCGCCGAACGATTGACCGCCGGTGCCTTCCATCTGGATGAACACGCTGTCGTCGGCCAGGCCGTCCGGATGATGCTTGATCAGCTCGCCCGACAGCATGGCGCCGACAGTACGGTTGACGTTCTTCGCCACTTCCATGAACTTGACCGGCTCGCCGCGCTCGATCGCCGGGCGGGCTTTTTCGATCAGACGCTGATCCAGCGCCTTGTCCAGACCGTGATCCTGAGTGCTGACATGCAGACGCGGAATCTCGGCCGGTACCGGCGGCAACGCGAATACGCGACTGAAATCCAGACCCTTGGCCTTCCAGTGTTCGATGCCCTTGCGGGTGTCGAGCAGGTCGGCGCGGCCGATCAGCTCGTCGAACTTGCGGATGCCCAGCTGCGCCATGATCTGACGCGCTTCTTCGGCAACGAAGAAGAAGTAGTTGACCACGTGTTCCGGCTTGCCGGAGAACTTCTGGCGCAGCACCGGATCCTGAGTCGCAACGCCAACCGGACAGGTGTTCAGGTGGCATTTGCGCATCATGATGCAGCCTTCGACCACCAGCGGTGCGGTGGCGAAGCCGAATTCATCCGCGCCCAGCAGCGCGCCGATTACCACATCGCGGCCGGTCTTCATCTGGCCGTCGGCCTGGACGCGCACACGGCCACGCAGGCGGTTCAGCACCAGCGTCTGCTGGGTTTCCGCCAGCCCCAGCTCCCACGGGGTACCGGCATGCTTGATCGACGACCACGGCGAAGCGCCAGTGCCGCCATCATGGCCGGCGATCACGATGTGATCGGCCTTGGCCTTGGCAACACCCGCGGCAACCGTGCCGACGCCGACTTCCGATACCAGCTTGACCGATACGTCGGCCTGCGGATTGACGTTCTTCAGATCGTGGATCAACTGCGCCAGATCCTCGATCGAATAGATGTCGTGGTGCGGTGGCGGCGAGATCAGGCCCACGCCCGGAACCGAGTGACGCAGTTTGCCGATGTACTGGGAAACCTTGCCGCCCGGCAGCTGGCCGCCTTCGCCCGGTTTGGCGCCCTGCGCCATCTTGATCTGGATCTGGTCGGCCGAGACCAGGTACTCGGCAGTAACGCCGAAACGGCCCGATGCCACCTGCTTGATCCTCGAGCGCAGGCTGTCGCCTTCCTGCATTTCGTAATCGACTTCGACCACGTCGGCGCCGATCACGTCGGATACCTTGGTACCCTGCTTGATGGCGATGCCTTTCAGCTCGTTGCGATAACGACGCTGATCTTCACCGCCCTCGCCGGTATTGCTCTTGCCGCCGATGCGGTTCATCGCCAGCGCCAGCGTCGAGTGCGCTTCGGTCGAGATCGAACCGAGCGACATCGCGCCAGTGGCAAAACGCTTGACGATGTCGGCAGCCGATTCGACTTCCTCGACCGGAATCGCCTTGCCCGGATCGATCCTGAATTCGAACAGGCCGCGCAGCGTCAGGTGACGCTTGGACTGATCGTTGATGATCTGCGCGTATTCCTTGTAGGTGTCGAACTTGCCGGAGCGGGTCGAATGCTGCAGCTTGGCGATTGCATCCGGGGTCCACATGTGCTCTTCGCCACGGGTACGCCATGCGTATTCGCCGCCGGCATCGAGCATGTTCGCCAGCACCGGGTCGTTGCCGAATGCCGCCTTGTGGTTGCGGATGCCCTCTTCTGCCACTTCGAACACGCCGATACCGCCAACCTGGGTCGGTGTGCCGCGGAAGTATTTGTCGATCAGATCCTTGTTCAGGCCGATGGCTTCGAAAATCTGCGCGCCACAGTACGACATGTAGGTGCTGATACCCATCTTCGACATGATCTTCGACAGACCTTTGCCGATTGCCTTGATGTAGTTGTAGATCGCTTTCTCGGCCGACAGCTCGCCCGGCAACTCCTTGGCCAGTTCGGCCAGGGTTTCCAGCGCCAGGTACGGGTGCACCGCTTCGGCGCCGTAGCCGGCGAGCACGGCGAAATGATGCACTTCGCGCGCAGTGCCGGTTTCGACCACCAGACCGGTCGAGGTCCGCAGCCCCTTGCGCACCAGATGATGGTGAATCGCCGACAGTGCCAGCAATGCCGGAATCGCGATATTGTTACGATCCATCTTGCGATCGGTGACGATCAGGATGTTGCTGCCAGCCTGCAGCGCTTCCACTGCCTCGGCGCACAGCGAAGCCAGACGGGCTTCAACGCCTTCGTGGCCCCACGCTGCCGGATAGGTA
The DNA here is from genome assembly GCA_937863215.1 of uncultured Pseudomonadota bacterium. Classification (GTDB taxonomy): domain Bacteria; phylum Pseudomonadota; class Gammaproteobacteria; order Burkholderiales; family SCOH01; genus CALMFQ01. The sequence continues at coordinate 1,177 of CALMFQ010000148.1, read as the reverse complement.
ATGTCGATTTCGTACGACTTGAATTTGCCGCCGGTGTGTTTCTCGATATCGCGCAGACGTGCCATATCGTCGAAATCCAGCACCGGCTGCGCGACTTCGAGACGCATCGGCGGGTTGACCGCGTTGATGTCGAGCAGATTCGGACGCGGGCCGACGAACGACACCAGCGACATCACCACCGCTTCGCGGATCGGGTCGATCGGCGGGTTGGTCACCTGGGCGAACAGCTGCTTGAAGTAGTTGTACAGCGGCTTGTTCTTGTCCGACAGCACTGCCAGCGGCGAATCGTTACCCATCGAGCCGGTGGCTTCTTCACCATTGGCGGCCATCGGCGCCAGCAGGAACTTGGTGTCTTCCTGGGTGAAACCGAATGCCTGCTGGCGATCCAGCAGCGATTCGCTGAATTCGCCGGCCTTGCCGGTGGCTTCGATCGAGTCGAGCTTGATGCGCACGCTTTCGATCCACTGACGGTACGGCTTGGCCGAAGCGTATTGGGCTTTCAGCTCTTCGTCTTCGATGATGCGGCCCTGTTCGAAGTCGATCAGGAACATCTTGCCCGGTTGCAGGCGCCATTTCTTGACGATGCGGTTTTCCGGAATCGGCAGCACGCCGGATTCGGAAGCCAGCACTACCAGATCGTCATCGGTAACGATGAAACGGGCCGGGCGCAGACCGTTACGGTCGAGCGTGGCGCCGATCTGGCGACCGTCGGTGAACACCATCGCTGCCGGGCCGTCCCACGGCTCCATCATCGAGGCATGGAATTCGTAGAACGCGCGGCGACGCTCGTCCATCAGCGTGTGCTGTTCCCAGGCTTCCGGGATCATCATCATCGCAGCATGCGCCAGCGGGTAGCCGGCCATGGTCAGCAGTTCCAGCGCGTTGTCGAAGGTTGCGGTATCCGACTGGCCTTCCATGCTGATCGGATACAGTTTCTGCAGGTCTTCACCCAGCACCGGCGACTTCATCACGCCTTCACGCGCGCGCATCCAGTTGAAGTTGCCCTTGACGGTATTGATCTCGCCGTTGTGCGCCACCATGCGGTACGGGTGAGCCAGCGGCCATTCCGGGAAGGTGTTGGTGGAGAAACGCTGATGCACCAGCGCCAGCGCCGAAGTCACGCGCTCGTCCTGCAGGTCGAGGTAGTACTTGCCGACCTGGTCGGCCAGCAGCAGGC
>CALMFQ010000147.1 GCA_937863215.1 uncultured Pseudomonadota bacterium | reverse complement strand
TATTCAGTGGTGGGTTAGGCCGCGTTTTCGGCGGGCAGGCTGTAATGGCTGGCGATCAGCGCCAGGTATTGTTCGCATTCGTTTTGCCAGCGCTGTTCGTTCCAGCCCAGCTCGGCGCAGGCCAGCATCCCGATGCGCGGCAGCAGCTCGGCGCCGCCGTGTGGCACCAGCAGGCCCAGTCGGGTGCGGCGCATCAGCAGATCCTGCAGGTGCACCACCTGCTCGTTGCGCGCCGCCCAGCGCAGCTCGGCCCAGCAGATGTCGGTGGTGGCTACGGTGTGCAATTCGCCCGGTTGCGCCAATGCCAGCAGCGCCTTTGCCTGCGCGCCGTAGCGGCCGCTGAGCCGGGCCGCCAGCCGTGGCGAAAGGCTGTGTTGATCCAGTGCCGGCGCCGGGGTGAAAATCGGTTCCGGCGTCAGATCGGCATCCCAATCCGGCAGCAGCGTGCGTACCTTGGCCAGCGCATCCAGCGCAATCACGCGGAACGTGGTCAGTTTGCCGCCGGTGACCGTCAGCAGCCCGTGCTCCAGCAACACCACATGATCGCGTCCCTCGGCCGATGGATCGGCCTTGCCGGTGTTCACCACCGGGCGTACGCCGGCGTAGGTCGACAATACGTCCGCCGCACCAAGCTTGAGGTCGGGAAACTGGAAATCCAGCGCCTGCAGCAGATAGGCGACTTCGGCCGGGGTGATTGCCGCTTCCTGGTTGACATCGCCGTGGTCGAGATCGGTGGTGCCGACCAGGGTCGCACCTTCCCACGGGTAGAGGAACACCGGCCGGCCGTCCAGCGGATGCATGAAACTCACCGCCTGCGCCACCGGCAGCCGCCAGTGCGGCAGCAGCAGATGGCTGCCGCGCAAGGGGCGCAGCTTGGGCGTCTCGCCGATTGCCACCCGCAGCTGGTCGGCCCAGGCTCCGGTGGCGTTGATCACCGCCCTGGCGCGCACCGGGTAACAGGTGCCGGTTTCCGCATCGCGAATCTGCGCGCCGCAGACGCTGCCATTCTCGCGCAGCAAATCCTCAGCCGGCGCGTAGTTCAGCGTGATAGCGCCGTGCTGGCGCGCCTCCTGCAACACGCGCAACACCAGGCGTGCATCGTCGGTTTTTGCATCCAGATAACGCGAGCCGCCGCGCAGATTGGCACGGCCGATATGCGGCGCATAAAGCAGGAAATCGTCGGCCTTGTCGTAAGACCGGCTGCGCTTGCCGGCCAGCAGGTCGTAGACCATCAGCCCGGCATTCAGCATCAGCTTGCCCGGCTTGCGGCCCGGAT
>CALMFQ010000146.1 GCA_937863215.1 uncultured Pseudomonadota bacterium | reverse complement strand
CCGGGTGGTTTTCAATATCAAGGGCAACCATCACCGGCTGATTGTGGCGGTGGCGTACCGCTTTGGCGCGGTGTACATCAAATTCGTCGGCACTCACGCGGACTACGACAAGATCGACGCCAGCAGCGTGGAAATGGAGTAAACATGCAACTCAAACCCATTCGCACCGAAGCCGATTATGCAGCGGCATTAAGCGCGGTTGCGCCGTATTTCGACCATGAGCCGCCACCGGGCAGCGACGCGGCGGATCAGTTCGAAGTGTTGCTGCTGCTGATCGAGCATTACGAAGCCAACCATTATCCGATTGCCCCGCCCGATCCGGTGGAGGCGATCCGCTTCCGCATGGAGCAGGCCGGGCTGACGCCAAAAGACCTGGAGCCGATGATCGGGCGGCTGAACCGGGTTTATGAAGTGCTGACACGCAAGCGCCCGCTGACGTTGCCGATGATCCGCCGCCTGCACGCCGGGCTGGGTATTCCGGCAGAAAGCCTTATCGGCGAAACGAGCATGACGGCTACCGGGGCCGGCCGATGACCTTATTCCCCAAAGACACCATCGCCGCCATCGCCACCGCTCCCGGTCGGGGTGGAGTCGGCGTGATCCGCATTTCCGGCGCGGATTTAAAGCCGCTGGCACAGGCGATCATCGGCAAGCTGCCGTTGCCGCGTTATGCGACTTACGCCAACTTCAAGGCGGCCGATGGGGCGGTGCTGGATCAGGGGCTGGCCTTGTATTTCCCCGGTCCCGGTTCGTTTACCGGCGAGGATGTGCTGGAGCTGCAGGGGCATGGCGGGCCGGTGATCATGCGGCTGTTGTTGCAGCGTTGCGTGGAGCTGGGTGCGCGGTTGGCGGAGCCAGGGGAGTTTACCAAGCGCGCGTTTCTCAACGACAAGCTGGATCTGGCGCAGGCCGAGGCGGTGGCGGATTTGATCGATGCCAGCTCGGAGCAGGCGGCGCGTTCGGCGGTACGCTCGTTGCAGGGAGCATTCTCGACTGAAGTGTCGGCGCTGGTGCAGCAGTTGATCAATCTGCGCATGCTGGTGGAAGCGACGCTCGACTTCCCGGAAGAAGACATCGATTTCCTTGAAGCGGCCAATGCGGTCGGCAAGCTGCAAGGCATCATGACCCAGCTGACGCGGGTGCTGCAGACGGCGCGGCAAGGGGCGATTCTGCGCGAGGGCATTCACGTCGCGCTGATCGGTCAGCCGAACGTCGGCAAATCGAGCCTGATGAATGCGCTGGCGGGCGACGAGGTGGCGATTGTCACCGATATCGCCGGCACCACGCGCGACACGATCCGCGAGCTGATCCACATCGACGGCGTGCCGATGCACATCATCGACACCGCCGGGCTGCGCGAAACCAGCGATCAAGTGGAGCAGATCGGCATCGAGCGCACCTGGAAAGCCATCGACAAGGCCGATATCGCGCTGTTGCTGCTGGATTCGCGCCACGGCCTGACCGAAGCCGAGCAAGCCATCCTGCAACGGCTGCCGGCCGGGCTGAAGCTGCTGAAGGTGTTCAACAAGATCGACCTTTCCGGTGAGCAACCTGGCTTGGGTGAGCTGGACGGGATTCCGGTGGTGTATCTGTCGGCCAAACAGCAGATCGGCGTCGATCTGCTGCGGCAGCAGTTGCTGCAGGCGGTGGGTTATCGCAGCGAGGGCGAAGGCGTGTTCATGGCGCGCGAGCGGCATCTGAACGCGATCCACCGCGCCCGCCAAAGCCTGGAAACGGCGCATCAGAACTGGCAGCAGATCGAGCTGTTTGCCGAAGAACTGCGCCTGGCGCAGCACGCGCTGTCTGAGATTACTGGCGAATTCAGTGCCGACGATTTGCTGGGCGAAATTTTCAGCCGCTTTTGCATCGG
>CALMFQ010000145.1 GCA_937863215.1 uncultured Pseudomonadota bacterium | reverse complement strand
GACGTAACGTGCCGTGTCGTAGGAACGCCCCCTCTCACCGAAAGCTTGCCGGACGTCCGGCGCCGCATCGATGATATTCAGTGCGCCGATGACATGGTAGGGCATACCGGCAGCGTCCAGGCCCACCAGAGCCCGCAGCGCGTCCAGCACATCATCCGGCTGCGCCGGCACAAAAGTAGGACTACCAGGCAATGCCGCCGTCGGCCAGCCAGATGCGCGATTCGTGATGGAATGGAGAATTTCGTTCACGACTCAAGTTTACAGGTTATGACGAATGGCTGGATCTGGAAATCCGAATCGGGTGACCCAAGACTCAGCCCTGTGACGTAGACCTTGAAGCCACCCAGAGGGGTGGACAGATAGGCAGTCGTACCCCCGGCACTGGTCCGTTTGCCGTCCACGAAACTCTTCAGAGACTCTGCGTTGTTGGCGCCGCCAGAGCCCAGCAGTGCCAGCCCGTTGACGCCAGCCTCCCCGAAATTCTGACCAAATGCGTAGACGATCCGGACGCCATTCAGACAAACTACCGGGAGGATCAGGTCTGTGTCCATGACCTGCGCGCCCGTAATCAAGATTGGGACGGACGACTGCAGCCCCGACAGCGCGTATGCGCCTGCACCGGTGCCAGCCGGCGCATACACACATCCAGATGATGGAAAAAATTGGCTCATGGCGTTCCCGATAGGCCCATCACTGATCTGGTCGTATCCTCGACGATGCGAACATTGATGGTTTCGCTGCTAGTATTCACTCGTTTCTGCGTCTTCTCATCCAGGGATGCTGCACTTGATGCTTTGGTGCCATCCTGGCTGGTTGCGGCCTGTTGACTGTCGAGCCCAAGGAAACTCGTAATGGCACCCCACAAACCGCCAGACTTCGCTGGTACCGCCATCGGCACAGAGTCGAGGTCTCCTTTCATCTTCTCGCGCATTTTCGGATCCACCAAATCGATGCGATCCAGAGTCCCCTCCTTGTTGGTGTCGATGTCCAGGATCGCTTCCGTATTTCCGCGCATCGCCTGGATGAATTTGGCCGAGCCACCTTCCCCCTGCAGGATCTTGAGCAGGCCTTCTTTGTCGCCAGCCCGCAACGGTTTACCGTCTGCGCCACGCATCGCGCCATAAATGTCGAGACCGTTTTGCTTCTTCGTCCAGGCCACAATCCGATCGATGTCACCAGCCCCAACCTTAAGCCCACCTGTTTCCGTGTTGACATCCATACCCAGGATGGCGCCCTCCTGCCGAGAAGATTGGGCGTAGGCCTTGATGTCCCGATTCGACGCCACGGCATCCCCACCGAGCAACCCGGTCATGAAATCCGTGATGGGATTGGCTGCTGGCTCGAATTCGCCCAACTGTTGGGCGGTCTGCGACCAGCCCTGTTGCAATTGGGCAGCGGCCCGAGCATCCGCCCACGGTATGGCAGTGGAGAGCATCGGATTGGTGGAGCTGATGCGCCGTATATCGGCCATCGCTTCGTTGAGATTACGCGGACCGCTTTGAAAATCAGCCGCCACGATTTGCCGCTGCGCATCGGCTGCCCGCTGCGCCAAATCAGACGCCGACATACCTGGGGCCAATTGCGCTCCCCGCAGAGAGGCCTCGAGATTGGCTGCCGTCGGATTGGATGCCAGCGCGTCGCGAAAGGCGTTGATGTGAGAGGCCGGTATTTGGCCGAGATCCACAGCCAGCTGCGCAGCCGTGGCAGCTCCACCCACGGCACCCACCCATGATCTGTCCGCATAGCCTTCCTCAAAAGTCTGACGGTACAGGTTGACGTTGCGCTCCCGGGAACTGCCTTGTGTGGCTGATAGGAAGCGCTCCAACTGCGCATCGTTGGTCGATATGGCGGCCAGCATGTTACCGGTCCCGTAAAGCCGCGCAGCTGATGAAGCATTGATACCGGCAGTAGTCTGCAAGGTGGCGGCCAGATCGTCTTTGGCACGCATGCGCTGCTCCATCGAGCCTGCATTACCAAACCGCTCGATGGCTGCCTGCAGGGCAGCTCTATTCTTGTCCGACATGGGCAACGCAGTTGCCGCATACGAAGCCGCGATCAGCTCGGGCTCCTGCGCGGTGATCCGAGATACCTCATTGGCCGCCATGGCCGTGACGTCTGCTTGATCGGGCGCCATGTAGAACTCACCGCGTTTACCTGATACGTTCTGCATGTAGCCGTTGTGGAAGGCAGCAGCAGTCAGACCCAGACGAGCTACCATGCCGGAAGACGCAGCAGCGAATTTACTGAACGAGCCGGGCGCTTCGCCAGTCTGGTTGGCCAGAATCTGGTCAATCGTCGCTGCGGTGCTGGCATGAAAATTCAATGCCCCGATGTCGGACATGCCGTACATCCGTCCGGTCGCCAGCATTCCGGTCAGCCGGTTTTGCATCTGGTCCATGCCGCCCGGAATGGCCGTGTTGACGCCAGTCAAACCTTCAGCTTCGGCGCGGAGCTGCGCCACCGGCATATTACCGAGGATTTTCTTCAGCCATGCTATTTTCTGTACCGCGGCCTGATGGGCATTTTGAATTTTGTCCGCCACGTCAGACGGAATATCCAGATTGTACTGATCGGCCGCCAGCTGATTGGCCTGAGCGATCAATTCTTTGTTGCCCGTCAGCCGGGCTGCCATCTGTCGGTTGACCACATCAGCGCTGGTCAGCACCGACTGCTGCGCCACATTCATTCCAGCGAAAGCTCCTCGCGCCCCCA
>CALMFQ010000144.1 GCA_937863215.1 uncultured Pseudomonadota bacterium | reverse complement strand
CATCCTATCCAAAACTGGCCGCCGAGGTCCGCGCCGCAGCGGAAACGCTGGCGCGACTCAACCCGTCGGCGGTGATCATGATTTCCATCACCAAGCCGACCGCCGCGTTCGTGCAGACATTCCGCGCTCTCGGCGGTACCTCGCAACTATTCAATATCTCGGTCGCCAATTACGACGAGCTGGTACGGCTGGATGGCAAGGATGCAGTGCACGGTATCGGCATTTCGCAGGTGTTTCCATCGCCGTACGCCACCCGGCTGAAACTGATCCGCCAGTATCAGGAGCTGCTGAAAAAATATGCGCCGCAAGCACAGCCGTCGTATGCGTCGCTCGAAGGTTTCATCAACGCAAAGGTGCTGGCCGAGGCGATCCGACGCGCCGGCGCCGACCCGAGCCGGGCGCAGGTGGCACGCGCACTGGATGGCATGAACAACTTCGATCTGGGCGACGTTAGCATCAGTTTCAGCAAGACCAACCATCAAGGATCGCGCTTCGTAGAGTTGACCATGATCGGCCAGAGTGGTGAACTTGCGCGCTGATTTCTGCTGAAGACCGTTTATGCCGCGCTTTCCCAATCACCCGCAACGCGTCACCCTCAACGACGAAGCCCACGCCCGGCCGTTCGAAGCCATTCGCAGCCCGGCGCGGCTGTCGTATCTGGCCTATCTGAACCAGAACGTCAGCTATGGCGACGATTACCAGTGGATTTGCGAACTGTGCCAGCGCTACGACGTGCTGCCGCCGGTCAGCGGCGCCAATCATTTCGCCGCCGATTTCGGCGCGTTCCGCTGCAAATGGGCGCGCCACTCGGAATTCACCGGCATCACTTTCACCCGCCACGGCGAATTCCGCGACCCATTCAACGAACCGGCGCTGCTGCACGTGCCGGAAGACTGGTTGAAAAAACTGCCGGGCGAAGTACTGACCGCCGTACACGCCGGACTGGAGGTGCAGCGCCTGCTGCCGGACAATATCGACGAAATCGCCACTGAATATTTTCGCGGCAACGACCTGATCGGCGCACGCATCGGCGGTGGAGCCGGCGCGGTATTTACCGACTTCCGTGTGCATGCCGACGGTTTTTCGCGCTTCCTGATCAGCGATACCCACCTGGGCGCGCGCCAGGCAGGACGGATGCTGCAACGCCTGTTCGAAATCGATACCTACCGCATGCTGGCATTCCTGGCGCTGCCGCTGGCAAAAAGCCTGTCGCCGCAGCTCTCCGACGCCGACCGCGAACTGACGGCAATCACACTGCAGATGTCGAATGCCGCGCAGGAAGACGAACCGCTGCTACTCGACCAACTGACCAAGCTGGCGGCCAAGATCGAGGCGTCGCTGTCGGCATCCGACTACCGATTCAGCGCTGCACACGCCTATTACTCGATTGTTGAACGCCGCATCAGCGAATTGCGCGAATCGCGCATGCAGGGTATGCAGCCGTTCCGCGAATTCATGGAACGGCGGCTGACGCCGGCAATGGACACCTGCGAATCGATTTCGCGGCGCCAGCGCATGCTGGCGGAACGGATCGACCGCGCCTCTGACCTGCTGCGCACCCGCGTCGACATCACGCGCGAGCAGCAGAACCAGCAATTACTGGAGCAGATGAACAAGCGCTCGCAACTGCAATTGCGCCTGCAGGAAACCGTGGAAGGCCTGTCGGTAGCCGCCATCACCTACTACAGCGTCGGCCTGGTCGGCTACGCCAGCAAGGGACTGAAAAGCCTCGGTGTGCCGCTCAACCCGGACATGGCGATGGGATTGGCGATCCCGCTGATCGCCGGTAGCGTCTGGTACAGCATCCGCGCGATGCGCAAGGTGGTGGCGCAGGAAATGGGCCACCACTGATACGGGCCACCTCAGTCAAACCACAGATTCCAGAACACGTCGAACTGACTCTCCTGCCCGGCCTTGGCCACCAGCGACCAATGACGTGACACGCGATAAGTCAGCTTGACCGCTGCGCTGGCGGCATCGACACCCTGTTCGTACACCACGTATGCCTTGTCCGACAGGCGCTTGCCGATCGCCACCACCTGCTGCGTCGCCGCAGCGCTGGAGCCGGTGCCAGCGGTAGCGCTGCCGGGATCGATCGAGCGCGAACGCAGGCCGATTTCATCGATACCGAAACGGCTGGCCAATTGCTGTTGCAGGCTGGTGGAATCGTCGCGCGACAGCAACGCCGACGCCGCGGCAATCAGGATATCGGCGTCGGCCTTCTGTTGACTCCCCTCGGCCGGCGGCCGCCCCAGAATCAGCCACGACAGCTTTTCATGCTCCGACATATCGCTATCGGCGACCAGCGTCAGGCGCGGCGCCTGCAGCGAACCGGTGAGGTGGATGCCGGGCTCGACCGCCAGATGCTCGCGCACCGCGATCACGTCCAGCCCGGGATTATCCAGCGCCCCCTGGAACGCCAGCGCGCCGCGGGTGATTTTCAGATCCTGGCCGTAGGCCGAATAGCGCCCCTCTTGCGAGCGCACCGTACCCGAGACGTTGAGCGGCTGACCGCGAATCGACTTGACGCGTACGCTGCCGGTCAGGCCGGTCTTGATGCCCCAGCCTTCGAAACGCAGCCGCTCGCCCAGATCCAGATCGAGCACGATCGACACCGGCAGTTTCTGCTTGCCGTTGGCCTTGGCCTCGCTGCGGCCGACGATTACCACATCGTCCGACAGCGCCGGCATGCCGCCCTTGGTAAAACGGAAAAAACCGTTATCGGCCCGCAGCGCGCCGCTCAGGTCCAGCTTGCCATCGGCGAGGCGCGCGCCGGTCGTGCCGGATACGGTCAACTGCAAATCCGGCCGGTTCATTGCGACAAACTGGCTGGTCGTTACCTGCAAGCGGCCGGCGGTGGACTGCTCGCCGAACAGCATTTCGCCCTGCGCATCCAGCGTGCCGTCGCCACTGCGGAAATGGCATTCGTTGATGTAAATCCCGCTCGGCGCCACCGCCGCACGCAGCGTGCCAGCGCCGTAATTCATGCCCCAGTCCGGATTGCGCAGCGTCAGATTATCGCCGCTCAGACCACCGGACCACTGGAAGTTGCCGAGCACGCCCTGCGCCGCCATCTGCCCCCCCAGCTTGCCGCCGATCGCCAGCTGCGGGCTGAGCAGCGATCCGAGCCACGCCAGCGACGGCACATCCAGCGTCATTTGCGCACTCAGCGGGGTATCCCCGGATGGCACCAGCGCCGCCCCGGCCGGCCACAATTGCAGCGACATCTCGGCGCGGCCATAGTCGCGCGTCTGCAGCAAGCCGGATAGTGCAATCCGCCCCGGCTGCGCATTCAGCTGCAGTTCGGCCTGCTGCAGCAACAATGGAATCGGCTCGCTGTTACCGCCCTGCCGCACCTGCAAGTCGCCGCCACTGCGGGCAATGCGCGCCTGACCGGACCAGCCGTCGCGATATGCCAGATTCCAGCTGCCCGCCAAACGCAGATCGGTGGCGAACGCTGCCGGCGCTGCCCGGCCCAATTGCAGCAGGCGCGCCAGCTCGACACCATCCAGCGCCCCCTGCAACGCGATATTGCCCGGCGCCCATTCGCTGCGCTGCAGTTGCAGCCGGCCACCGGCCACCTCCAGCACGGCCGGACCCAGCGTCAGGCGACCCGGCGCGGCCTGCAACGTTAGCGGGCTCTGCAATGCCAGCTCGATATCGCCCGCGACGCGCAGCCGGTCCACGCTGCCACTCCAGCCACTTGCAGTGGCCCAGCCGCCATGCGCACTCAGGCTTAAAGGCGTCGGCGTCCCGCGTAGGCTGGCGACGCCATCCAGTTGCAGCTGA
>CALMFQ010000143.1 GCA_937863215.1 uncultured Pseudomonadota bacterium | reverse complement strand
GATGTCGGCGTACATGACCGGCGTGAAGATGAACAACGAAGTCATCTCGATGTCGAGCGACACCAAGGCAATTGCGCCGACGCTGCCGGCTGGTACCGGTAACTGCGGCAGCAACAACGGCAGCGCAGTGACTACCATGCTGGAACTGGCCAAGGCCAGGGGCAAGGCGGTCGGTTCGATCACCACCACCCGCATCACCCACGCAACGCCGGCTGCAACCTATGCGCACGTCTGCCATCGCGATGCCGAAAGCGATATCGCGGCACAGGCGGTGCCGGGCGGTGCCGGTTTCAACGCGGCGCTCAAGGATGGCGTGGATGTGTTGATGGGCGGCGGCAGCAAGTTCTTTACCCCGACCACTGCCGGCGGCGTGCGTGTCGATGGCCGCAACCTGATCGACGAAATGAAAGCCAAGGGCTACAGCTACGCCAGCACCGGCACCGAGCTGAAAGCCGTGGATGCCAAGTCGGTAAGCAAGCTGTTCGCGCTGTTCCACAAGGATCACATGGATTACGAGCTGGACCGGGTGAAGAAAAATCTCGACCAGCCGAGCCTGGCCGAAATGACCGTCAAGGCAATCGAGGTGCTGAGCAAGAACGGCAACGGCTATTTCCTGATGGTGGAAGGCGGCCGCATCGATCACGCGCTGCACGGCACCAACGCCAAGCGGGTGATGGAAGACACCATTGCCTTCGACGAAGCGATCAAGGCGGCGCTGGCCAAGGTCGACCTGAACAACACGCTGCTGGTGTTCACCGCCGACCACGACCACACCATGGCGATCAACGGCTATTCCAAGCGCGGCAACCCGATTCTGGATATCTCGCGCAATTACAAGGATGGCAAGGAAGCCAGGGACGCCGACGGTAACACCTACACCACGCTGGTATTCGGCAATGGCCCGAATCGCAAGGACACGCGCACCAGCATTGTCTCCGGCAATACCGACAGCAGCATGGCGCTGCACGACGACTATCTGCAGGAAACCGCAGTGCGCCTGGCGTCGGAAACCCACGGCGGCGGCGACGTGATGCTGGGTGCCAGCGGCGCCGGTGCCAGGAGCTTCAAGGGCAGCATGGACAATACCAAGGTGTTTACTTTGCTGAAGAGCGCTTTTGGTTTTTGATCGAGTGTTGTGATTTATTGATCCGGCCCGATGATGTTTGAACTTGCCACTGAACGGCTCCCTCCCCTTCAAGGGGAGGGTTGGGGTGGGGATGGGGTAAGCAATTCGGCTGTTGTCGTCATGCGCAGTGTACCCATCCCCCTCCCTGCCTCCCCCTTGAAGGGGGAGGAGCAATCTTTGCCAGTTCAAGCTTTATTTGGCCGGATCAATAGCCAGCACAGGCGGCCGGAGATCGGCTGCCTGTGCCGTTTTGGAGAGATAACATGAACATGCAACAACTATTCGCCTGCGGCTTGCTGGCAATCGCCGGCGCCGCACAGGCCGGCCCGCTGGATCTGGCCGCTACCCTGACTTACGAATATCACAGCGTGACTGCGGATGGCGTGGTCAAGGATTCGCGCTTTCAGGAAAAACTCTATCGTGTCGGCAATCAGGTCTGGACCGAGCGCATCCTGCCGGCCAACACACCGCACAACGATGCCGGCCATGACGAGCACGAACACAAGCACGATCTGGGTCTGGCGGCAGCCGCCAAGCACGTTGTGCGCGATGCGCGCGGCAATCTGAATCTGGATTTCGTCCGCCGTGCCGACAGGCAGATCATCCATGCCGAACAGCGCGATTACGCCGAACTGGGCTTCGATGGTTCGTGGGCGGGCACCTACTACATCGTCAATCCGCAGCAGCTGCAGAAGATGCAGAAACTCAAGCGCCCGGCCGCAGCCGGCCAAGTCTGGTACGAGCAGCAACAGCAGGATCGCTTTGTGCGCGTATTGTGGTCGGAAACCCGCCAGATACCGCTGCTGATCGAATCCGGCAGCAGCAACGGCAATCTGTACGCGCGCACCGCGATCAAGCCGGAAGCCATGCCGCAGCTGAGCCAGCTGCCGTGGAACCGGCTGGCCGGCTATCGGCGCAAGGATTACGTCGATCTGCTCGATTGAGCTTTACGGCCGTAGCGATTCGGCCCAGTGCAATGCCGCCAGATGGCAGGTATCGACTGCCAGCGGCTGCAGGCCTGTCTGCCGTAGCAGGTCGTCGAGACGGGCGGCACTGCCGCCTTCGGCGGTGGCCGCCAGTTCGTCGAGCTCGTCGCGCTCGCACAGCAACGCCAATTGCAGGTAGGCGGCGTGCGGGCCGTTGTTTTCCAGCAATGCCTGACCGACGGTCGGCGGCAGCTGCAGCAGCCCCAGCGCACGCTGCAACGGACATTGCAGCAGCACGTCGAGCAGCGAGAACAGCCCGACCAGAAAGCGCTGGTTGGCTTCGGCCGGCGATCTGGCCGCGCCGCCGATGGTTTCCATGAAGCGTGCGCGGATCAGCGCCTGATCCAGTAACGACAGATCGCGCGCCGATTCGCCATCGACCTGGAACAGCAATACCGTCAGCCAGCGGAACAATTGCTCGCGCCCCAATACCATCAAGGCCTCTTCGGCGCTGGCAATGCTGTGGCCGGTGCGCAGGCCGGGCGAATTCACCAGCCGCAGGATGCGGTACAGCAGCACCGAATCCTGCTTCAGAGCCTGCGCCAGTGTGTCGTTGTCGGCGTCCTGATGCAGCTGGTTCATCAGCTCGATGATCTGCAGCCGCCCCGGCTCGACCGGATGCTCCGGCCAATGCTCGCGGCTGCTGATGAAGTTGCCCTGGAACAATTCCACTTTGCCGCCATACAGCAGCGAGCGGTGCGCCGACAGGAATGCCTCTTCCGAATCGATGCGCCGCGCCAGCAACTGCAGCTGCGACTGGCGATGGATCCAGTCGGCAACGTCCGAGGTCCAGGTCAGCGGGTCGTCCGGCTCCAGCAACAGGTAGTCGATATAAGGCTGCACCACCGCAGCCAGCGGGTGCGCATGCTGGCGGATGCTCAGCCCGAAGCGCAGCCCGAGTTTGCGGTACGCCGCCAGCAGGCTGGCCAGCGCATCGGGCTTGATGCCGTCGCTCAGTTCCAGCAGCAGCACGCACTGGCGCAGCGGCAATTGCGCCAGCGCCGGCTCGTTCAGCTGGCGTGCGTCGAGATGGAACAACGCCAGCCGCTTGCCGAGCAGTTTGCCCAGATCCAGCACCTGCAGATGGCTGAGCAGCATCAGGTCGCGCAGGTGGCGCGTGGCGCTGCTGTCGCCGCGCGACTGACGGGCCATGCCGTAGCGCAGCGACAATTCGTAGCCGATGGTCTGCTGTTGCCGGTCGAGCACCGGCTCGCGCCGGATTACCGCTTTTTCCCCCTCGACCGTCAAGCCTTCAAGCGGCGCGTGCGGCATTGCCGGCGCAATCGCTGCAGAGCCGTCAGGACGGGCCGGGGATTTACCGAATAGCAGCTGCAGCAAGCGCTTGAACATGGATGCTCCGGATGGAGGAGGGTTGTCGGTGTCGTCACGCCGCTATCGGCCAGAATGCGCGCCTGCAGGGCTGGAGCAAAAACCGCTTGCCCATTTGCAAGCCGCGTCTGCGGTGTGTTTCAGCTTCGTTGCATACTGTCGTGGGCCGGCAGGACAGCAGTCAAGCAAAAAGGCGCGCCAGCGCGCGCCTTGGCCGGAATCGGGGCTGCTCTGGCGTTCAGGAAACGCTGATTTATTCGGCGAGCGGGATGAAGTGCAAGGAGTCCGGCGCACAGAGCTCTGCATGGCCATTCCACTAGGCGGCGAGCCGCCAAGTGGCTGGTCAAG
>CALMFQ010000142.1 GCA_937863215.1 uncultured Pseudomonadota bacterium | reverse complement strand
ATCGTCGCGGAAATACTTGGCCTGATAGTCGTAAAACTCGGTTGCCGGCTCGATCTTGACGAACGGCAACGAGCGCTCGCCCAGCACCGCCGCGGTGTATTCACCACCGCCGATAAACTGCTCGGCCAGCACCAGCTTGTCGTACTTGCGCGCCTGCTCGTAAGCGGCTTTCAGCTCGCCGGGCTGTTTCACTTTGGTAACGCCGATACTCGAACCTTCGGTCGCCGGTTTGACGAAAATCGGCAAGCCCAGCCGTGCTTCGACCGCGGCGAAATCGCTGCTGTCGTCGAGCAGCTCGAAATCCGGAATCGGCAGACCGAGCGCCTTCCACACCAGCTTGGTGCGCAGCTTGTCCATACCGATTGCCGATGCCAGCACACCGCAGCCGGTGTACGGAATACCCAGCACTTCCAGCGCACCCTGTACCGTGCCGTCCTCACCGAACGGGCCGTGCAGGATCAAGAACGCGCGCGCGAAACCTGCGCTTTTCAGTTCCGCCAGCGGGCGCTCGGCCGGGTCGAACGCATGCGCGTCAACGCCCTGCGCACGCAACGCCGCCAACACGCCGCTGCCGCTCATCAGCGACACCTCGCGCTCCGACGATTTGCCGCCGAAGATCACCGCCACTTTGCCAAATGCCTTTACATCCACCGTCACTGCTGCCATTCCTCAAGTCTTGTTGCCGACAATGCGCACATCGCATTGCAGACGCACTCCAAATTTTTCCTGCACCCGCTCGGCCACCAGGTCGATCAGGCGCTCGATATCGCTGGCGCTGGCGTCGCCGCCGTTGATGACGAAATTCGGATGCCGCTCCGACACCCGTGCCCCGCCCAGCCTTGCACCTGCCATGCCGGCCAGCTGGATCAGCCGTGCGGCAAAATTGTCCTGCGGATTGCGGAACGCCCGACCGGCATTCGGCATATCCAGCGGCTGGCTGTCGCGGCGCTTGGCGATGAATTCATGCACCGTGCGCATCGCCGCCGAACCATCCGCCTCGCGCAGATCGAACCATGCGCCGGCAAACCACTCGCCCACCTCGATCAACGGCTCGACCCGCCGATAACCCACCTCGAATTCGGCGTGGCTGCGCTGGATCAGCTCACCGCGCCGGTTCAGCATGTTCACCCGGTCGATGCAGTCCCAGCTTTCCGAGCCGAAACAGCCGGCGTTCTGCGCCACACAGCCGCCCACCGTGCCCGGAATGCCGGCGAGGAACTCCAGCCCGGTCAGCCCGTTGGCGGCAGCAAACTTCGCCAGCTGCGTTGCCGCCACGCCAGCTTCAGCGTACACCTGCCGATAACCGTGGGCGGGCGGCGCCAGCTCGATCTGCAATTTCTGCAAGCCGGCAGTAAAGATCACCGTGCCATCGAACCCGCCATCGCGCACCAGCAGATTGCTGCCGTTGCCGACCAGCAGCAGCGCCGCATCGGCCGGCTGCCGGCGCACGAATTCACGCAGATCGTCGCAGTCGGCCGGCCAGTAGGCCGCGCTGGCCATGCCGCCGGCGTGCCAGCTGACATGGCGCGCCATGGCGACCTGTTGTTCGAGCCGGCCGCGCAATTGCGCCATGCTTACAACTCGCCCCGTTCTACCCGGCCCGGCACGCCGCCGATCGAACCGGCGCCCATGGTGATCACGACATCGCCGCTCTGGGCAAAATCCATGATGGCCTTGGGCATTGCGTTGATATCCTCGACGAACAACGGCTCCACCTTGCCCGCCACCCGTACCGCGCGCGCCAGTGCACGGCCGTCGGCGGCAACAATCGGTGCTTCGCCGGCAGCATAGACTTCCGCCAGCAGCACTGCGTCGGTAGTTGACAGCACTTTGACGAAATCCTCGAAACAATCGCGAGTGCGGGTATAGCGATGCGGCTGGAACGCCAGCACCAGCCGCCGCCCCGGAAACGCACCGCGTACCGCGGCCAGCGTGGCGGCCATTTCCACCGGGTGGTGGCCGTAATCGTCGATCAGGGTGAAGCTGCCGCCATTGCCCAACGCAATCTCGCCATAACGCTGGAAGCGCCGGCCGACGCCGCGGAATTCCTTCAACGCGCGCTGGATCGCCGCTTCGTCGGCACCGGCTTCGAGCGCAATGGCAATGGCCGCCAGCGAATTCAACACGTTGTGCAGCCCCGGCAGATTCAGCTCCACCGGGAAACGGTGCGGCTCGCCGTTCATCCATTCGACGTCGAAATGCATCTGCCCGCCGACGGCATGTACATTGGTGGCACGCACTTGCGCGTCGTCGCCAAAGCCGTAGGTAGTGATCGGCTTGCTGATCGCCGGAATGATCTCGCGCACGTGCGGATCGTCAACACACAACACTGCCATGCCGTAGAACGGCAGATGCTGGATGAAATCGACGAACGCCTGCTTCAGCTTGCCGAAATCATGGTCATAGGTATCCATGTGATCGGCGTCGATATTGGTTACCACTGCCATCACCGGGTTCAGATACAGGAACGACGCATCCGACTCGTCGGCCTCGGCCACCAGAAACTCGCCCTTGCCCAGCTTGGCATTGGTTCCGGCCGCCTCGAGCCGGCCACCGATGACATAGGTCGGATCGAGCCCGGCCTCGCCGAGAATCGATGCCACCAGGCTGGTGGTAGTGGTCTTGCCGTGGGTGCCGGCAATGGCGATTCCCTGGCGCAGCCGCATCAGTTCGGCCAGCATCATTGCTCGCGGCACCACCGGAATCTTGCGTGCCTTGGCTTCCTGCACTTCCGGATTGTCTTCCCTGACCGCAGTCGAGGTCACCACGACATCGGCGTCGGCCACCTGCTCGGCGGCATGGCCGACGAATACCTTGGCGCCAGCGGCCTTGAGGCGTTTGGTGGTCGCGTTGCTACCCAGATCCGAGCCGCTGACGCTGAAGCCCTGATTCAGCAGCACTTCGGCGATGCCGCTCATGCCGACACCGCCAATGCCTACAAAATGAATGTGTTTGACTTTGTGTTTCATGTTTTTGCCAATTCCAGGCACACCGTCGCCACGTCTTCCGTGGCA
>CALMFQ010000141.1 GCA_937863215.1 uncultured Pseudomonadota bacterium | reverse complement strand
AGCCAGGCGGCGTCTTCGCTCCAGTCATAGGGCATGGCGGCAATGCGCACGCCGGTATTGAGTGTCGGGTCGGCCGGAAACAGCGTTACGGTTACATTGTCATAGGGCAAGCCCTGCACGCTGTTGACCACCAGCGCCTTGATCTCGGCGACATGGTTGCCGATCTTGGCATCCGGCCGGTGCTTGATGAACACCGATGCCGATGCCGGCTTGGGTTGATCGTCGAGAATGTCGCGTTCCGGCAGCGACAGATGCACGCGGGCAACGATCACGCCATCGACAGCCGACAGCGTGCGCGACAATTCCTGCGATAGCCCATGCAGCAGCCGTGCCCGCTCTTCGGTCGGCGAGCTGACGAAGCCTTCCTTCTTGAAGATTTCGCCCAGCGACTGGTATTGCTCGCGCGGGTAGCCGTTGGCTTTCAGCACTTCCACCGCGCGCGGCAGATCGCCCTTGCTGGTGGCGATGCTCCAGCTCTTGTCGGCAAACACCTTGTCGGCGCGCACATCGGCGCGCATCAGCAAGGCCAGCATCTCGTTGGCCTGCTGCTCGGACAGCTGCGAATACAGGCTGACCTTGCTGCAACCGGCCAGCAGTGCCGCAACGGCGAGGATGATAAGTCTGCGTTTCATACCGGCCTCAGGATTGCTGGCGGAACAGTTGCTGCACGCCATCCGAACTGCGGTTGGCGACGTTGGCGGTGAGTTCGCAATGGAACATGAACTCGTGCGCCTTCACCGTCATCATCATCATCTGGCTCGGCGCCAGTTCGCCGGCACGGGCGATCGCACCGACCTCTTTGGCGAATTGCGCCGCGTCGATGCCGATGCGGTTTAGCGGCGCCATCATGCTGCCGAGGCTTTTTTGCGGCGCCTGTACCTGCCCCTGATAGGCCTGCTCGAAGCGCGCCACATCGGCGAGCGAAAAACCGTACCCCGCCTTGGCAGTGGGCGCTGCCGGCGCGGCCAGTTGCGTGACCGCTGCAATCGAACCGATATCCATGCTGTTTTCCTTTTCAATCGTCTTGCCTTGGCACTGTCGCGGGACAGTGGCGAGGGAAGCGGACTGCTTGTTTTCGCTTGGCTAGCCGGCGATGCGTAGCCTGGGTTAGCCGCATCGCGGCGTAACCCGGGGATTCCTTCGCGCGCCAGCGCACAAACGCCGATCAACGCAAACGCAGGTTGCAACTTTTGTGCGCTTACGCGCGGTTGATTTAGGCGCCGGGGGTGCCCGGCAGGCACGACACCTTTCTTGTCTCGCCAAGAAAGGTGTCCCAAAGAAGGCGACCCGAAGGCCACGCCCTCCGCCTTACGGCTACGGGTTAGCCTACGACACGCCCTTCGCTAAGTGGCAAAGCCACTAAGCTCTGGGGCAGCCTGCGCTTACCCCACAAGGGGGAAAGCCAGTTCTAAGCGCCAAAGGCGCTAAGAACTTGAACTTTTCAAAAGGCGCGGCCGCTTGCGGAACTCGCCCCAGCCCTGCGGGCCGGGACTCAAACAGTCCTCGCGGACTACCCCCGCGCCTTTCTGCGATGCTCGGCGTGCCCTACGGGACTTTGCCCGTGGTTACGCCGGCATCTGAGCTTGGCCAGCCCGCAAAAACATCACTGTCCTGCAGGCCGCTCTGGTATTGCCTCGCAAGCACACCTGCAGGCCAATACCAATGCGGCTTGCAGCCTGCCTTACTGTTTCTTCGCCAGCGTTTCCAGCGCCTGCGCCACGCTATTGTTCGAGGTCGAGGCATTGCTCGACATGAAGCCCATGCGCTGCGATTCGGCGGTCAATTGCACCATTACCGACGGCGTATCCTGCCCCTGGTTGGAAATCTGATCCGACAGCGATTCCAGCCTGGATGCCTGTTTGTCGAGCGTTTCGCCCCAGGCCTGGGTCATCGCCATATACCAGCTGTTGCCGGCTGCAGCCTTGCCGCTACGGCTCTGGTTGTTCTGGCTGGCGGCGCCAGATCCGGCTGCGGCGTAATCCTTGATCGAAATCTGTTTCAACTTCGGCAAACCCTTCATGTTGTGCTCCTCGTGAGTGACAAAAATCCGTTTTCGCTGCCGGTGCGCCGGTGGCTCAGAATGCCAGTTCCACCGTGCGCTTGCCCTGTGCCAGCCATACCTTGCCGTCGGCGATGCGCGCCACGCGATGGCCGGAGGGCAGCCAGGCGCCTTCGAAATAGCGGCTGCCGTCGGCGGTGACGACGTAGCTTTCCAGCCCATCGACTACCGACACCACGCGCTTGGCATCCGGATCGACCGCGCTGCCGGCATTGCCGATTACCGGCGTTTCCGCTGCCGGGCGCGGTGGCTGCGGGCCGTCGAAGCGCAATTCGCTGAGGCCGCGGATGTCGCGCCGGGCGGTTGCCGCGAGGCTCTGGCGCAATGCCGGTGCCAGCTTGTCGCCGTCGGTGGCGACCACGCCCTGGCCGAGGTAGCGCGGCGCGGCGCTGATGCCCTTGAGCCGCAGCAGCGCGGCGACTTCGGTGACCAATTGCGGCGCGGTGGTCACCGCCAGTGTGGTCGGTGCCGCCAGCTCGCCGATGTCGCGCCGCAGCCGGTCGAGCATCGCTTCGTTGGCAACCACGCCGCTCAGATACCAGCCGTTGCCGGCGGCGCGCAGCTGCACCTGGTCGCTCAAGCCCAGCCGTTGCAGTATCTGTGCCGGCGTGCGCGGCGTTTTTTGCTCGCTCGCCGACGGCAGCTCGTCGCGCGCGGCAATGGCGGTCAGGCCGCTGCCGAGCAGCAAGGCCGCCAGCAATGTCAAGGCAATGCGCCAGCCATACTTCGACCTCCTGGCCACCGCCTTGCGCCGCTTCAGCTGCAGCGTGACGCCGCCGGGCAGGCTGACACCGGTGCTGGTTGGCAGTTCTACGCTCGCCCCCGCGGCCAGCGATTTGCCATCGAGCTGAATACCGTCTGCCAGTGCGCGTAGCGTCAGGCTGCCGGCCTGCGCCAGCAGCGCCAATTGCTGGCCTGCCAGACCGGGGTCGGCCAGCACCACGTCGCAGTTCGGGTCGCCACCGATCAGCAGCAGCCGATCCAGCACCAGTTCCACCCTGGCGCCCTGGTGCAGGCCGGCGGTAACGGTAAGCGATGCGGGGGACAGCGTTGCCATGCGTTGCTCCACGGTTCAGTTGGGCTGGGTTGCGGCGATGCGGTTGGCTGGCACCAGCCGCGGCGTGATCATGAACATGCGTTCCATCTGGCTTTCCGACGAGCCGCTGCGCTTGAACAGATAGCCGAGCAGCGGGATGTCGCCCAGCCACGGCACCTTGCTGGTGGACTGGCCGGTTTTTTCCCGTGTCAGGCCGCCGACCAGCAGGCTTTCGCCTTCCCAGATCAAGGCCTGGGTGGCGAGCGTGGATTTTTCCACTACCGGTATCTGGTCGATTGGCTGGTCGCCGGTGATCTTGCCGTCCTCGATATTCACCAGCAGGCGGATGCGGCTCCTGTCGCCATCGCGGATCACATGCGGCACCACTTTCAGCGCCGTGCCGGCCGATACGTTGAACAGATCGACTTCATAGGCGCCGGCCACGCGCACGTAGAAATTCTGGTTGTTGGCCAGCAGCGCTTCCTGATTCGACAGCGTCAGCACTTGCGGTCGCGAGACAACGCGCGCCGAGCCGTCTTCCTCCAGCGCTTCGACGCGGGCAATGAAGCTGCCCTTGTCGCCGAGAATGGTCGACAACAACAGCCCCTTGCCCTGCGGAACCACGCTCTGGCCGTCGTTGGCCAGATTCAGGTCGCTGGCATTGCCCTTGCCCAACAGCGCTTCCTGACGGCCATTCTTGTAGCGCCAGTTGAGGCCCAATTCCTGCATCTTGTCGCGCGAGATATCGACGATGGTGGCCTGGATTTCCACCAGCGGCGTTTCGACGTCCAGCTCCTTGATCAGCTGTTCGTACAGCGGCATGCGCTCGCGGGTATCGCGCACGATCACCGCATTCATGCGCTTTTCCGCCTCGACAAACGCCGTTTCGCTGTGCAGCGCCAGTTGCTGCGGCGCATACGGATCGTCGCCGGCCTGATCCTGGCGCGGCTCTTTCGGCTGCTGCGGGATTCTGGTTTCGCCCGGCTTCATGCCCTGGCCGCGCAGCTTGTCCACAGTGGTCTTGGCCGGTTTTTCCAGTTGGCCGCGCCGGCCGGACAGCATCAGGTTGCGCAGCGTGCTTGCCACCCCCGGCACTTTGACTTCCTGCCCGCCCTGATTGAGCGTCATGTCGTCGGCCCAGGCATATTTGAGCTTGAACAGCTTGAATGTCGCCGGGCCGCTGCTGGCGTTGATCTGCGCTGCGCCGAGGATGTTTTCCACATCGTCGATGAAGCGGCGCGAGCCGGAAACCATCAGCACGCCTTCGTCGGCCAGCGCGCGGAAAGTATGTTTGTCGTCCAGCACGTTGAGCCGGTCGAGTGTGCTCACCACGCGGCCGATCAACTGCGGGCTGACCCCGAAAGTCTTGGTCTGCGCTTCGGCGGCGGTGTAGATGTGCAGCACCGCACCGTCGTAGTACGGCAATAGCGAATAGGTGCGGACGATCTTGGCGAAAATGGTCTTCGGCCGGCCGGTGAAGTTGCCGCTGACCGTGCCCTTGACCTGATCGCTGACACTGAGAATGAAGCCCTGGCCAGCGAGAAAGCTCTGCAGGAAATCCGCCAGCGATTGCTCCTGCGCCTTGACGGTAACGATGCGGCCGTTCCACGGAATCGGCGCCGCCAGGCTGACGGCAGAGAGTGCCAGCATCAAGGCTGCCAGCAAGTATTTACAACGCATCGACCAACTCCTCAAAACGCAACGCTCCTTGTGGCGTTACGGTTACATCCGGCATCAATTCCTGATAAGCCACCACCGGCAGATCGTCGATTTCGCCTTTTAACAGCCGTGCCAGGTACGGCCGTATGTCGCTCGACGCCAGCAATACCAGATGCGGCCGGATATCCGCCGGCACTTGTGCCAGCGTCGTCTGCAGCCCCGCCAGCAGTTGCCCGCGCGGTTCCGGGGCGAGCATCAGCGCCGAGCCGAACGGCGTCATCTGTACCGAGCTGCGCAACTGATCTTCGGTGGCCGGTTCGGCCAGGATGGCGTGCAGGCTGTTGGCGTGGCCGGCATAGCGGGCGGAAATCTGCCGCCGCAGCGTCTGTCGTACCTGTTCGATCAGCATCACCACATCGTTCTCGCGCAGGCCGCGTTCCGACAGGCATTCGAGAATGCCGCGCTGGTTGCGGATCGACACGCCTTCGTCGATCAGCGCCCGCATCACATCCACCACCCGCTGCGTCGGCAGGGCGCGCATGGTTTCCTTGACCAGCTCCGGGTAGTAGTCGGCGGTTTTTTCCAGGATATGGCTGACTTCCTGAATGCCGAGAAACTGGCTCGGCGAGCGGCGCAGCGCGCGTTGCAGCATCTCCACCAGTGCGGCGGTGCCGGTTGGCAGCGGGCCGGACAGCAGCGGTGCGCCGAACAGCAGCAATTGATACTGGGCCGGCGGCAATTCGCTGTTGGCGCGGCAGTCGATCGGCGGCAGCGGAAAACCCAACTCGTCGCTGATACGCCGCTGGCTTTGTTGCGCCGCAGTGCGCGCCATCTCCAGCGCGGCTGCCGGCACGTGCAGCGACAACGGCAGGGCGGGGGTGAAGCCGCCGTCGGCATGCTGATCGGCATCGCTGCTGTGCGCATCCTGCGGCGCGCCACCGATCCAGCCTTCCAATACCTGACGGTCGGTATACCAGGCGGCCAGCAGCAGCGATGCGCCGAGCAGCGCAAATACCGGCGCGGGAAAGCCGGGCACCAGCATCAT
>CALMFQ010000140.1 GCA_937863215.1 uncultured Pseudomonadota bacterium | reverse complement strand
CAGCTACAGCTATCGCCAGCTGCACGCCGAGGTCAATCGCTGCGCGGCGGTGCTGCAAGCGCTCGGGGTGGGCAAGGGCGACCGGGTGATCATCTACATGCCGATGATCGCCGAGGCGATTTTCGCCATGCTCGCCTGCGCCCGCATCGGCGCGATTCATTCAGTGGTATTCGGCGGCTTTGCCTCGCACAGTCTGGCCAGCCGTATCGACGATGCACAGCCGAAACTGTTGTTCACCGCCGATGCCGGCATGCGTGCCGGCAAGGCGATCCTGTACAAGCCGCTGGTGGACGAGGCGCTGAAGCTGGCGCAACACCCGCCGCAGCATGTGGTGATCGTCAATCGTGGCATCGATGCCAATTTGCAGCGCCAGCCGGGGCGCGATGTCGATTATGCCGAACTGCGCCAGCAGCATCTGGATGCACAGGTGCCGGTCGAGTGGGTCGAGTCCAGTCATCCGTCGTACATCCTCTATACCTCCGGCACCACCGGCAAGCCGAAAGGCGTGCAGCGCGATACCGGCGGCTACGCGGTGGCGCTGGCGGCGTCGATGCAATACATCTACGGCGGCCAGCCGGGCGACAGCATGTTCACCACCTCCGACATCGGCTGGGTGGTCGGCCATTCGTATATCGTTTACGGCCCGTTGATCGCCGGCATGACCAGCATTGTCTACGAAGGCACGCCGGTGCGGCCGGATGCGGCGATCTGGTGGAAAATCGTCGAGCAATACCGGGTCAAGGCCATGTTCAGCAGCCCGACGGCGATCCGCGTGCTGAAAAAGCAGGATCCGGCATGCCTGTCGCGCCACGACGTGTCCAGCCTGCAATCGCTGTATCTGGCCGGCGAGCCGCTGGACGAGCCGACTGCGCGCTGGATCAGCGATGCGCTGGGCGTGAGCGTGATCGACAACTACTGGCAGACCGAAACCGGCTGGCCGATCCTCTCGGCACAACCGGGAATCGAGCCACAGGCAAAGAAATTCGGTTCGCCCGGCAAACCGGTGTACGGCTTCAACGTCAAGCTGCTGCACGAAGCGACCGGCGAACCGGTCGGCAGCGACGAGAAGGGTGTGCTGGTGGTCGTCCCGCCGCTGCCGCCGGGTTGCCTGTCGACGGTGTGGGGCGACGATGCGCGCTTCGTGAAAACCTATTTCTCCAATTTCAATCAGCAGGTGTATTCCAGCTTCGACTGGGCGCGGCGCGATGCCGATGGCTACTACTTCATCCTTGGCCGCGCCGACGATGTGATCAACGTCGCCGGCCACCGGCTGGGTACGCGCGAAATCGAGGAAGCGCTATCGAGCAATCCGTTGGTGGCGGAAACCGCGGTGGTTGGCGTCGCCGATGAGCTGAAAGGGCAGGTGGTGGCAGCGTTCGTGGTGCTGAAAGATCCAGCCGCCGCAGCCGATTCCGCCAGTCAGCAGGCGGCGCAGCAGGCGCTGATGGCAACGGTCGATCAGCAGCTGGGTGCTATTGCCCGGCCGGCGCGGGTGCTGTTTGTTACCGCATTGCCGAAAACCCGCTCCGGCAAACTGCTGCGCCGTTCGATCCAGGCGTTGGCGGAAGGGCGCGATCCGGGTGACCTGACCACGCTCGACGATCCCAGTACCCTGGAACAGGTGCAGCAGGCGCTTCAGCGCGGGATGCGCACCTGATGCTCGTCGAAGTTGCCGGCTTCGGCGCCGCGATGGCAGGCCACACAGTTGCCGGCGCTGCCGATGCTCTTGCGACGGAATACGTCGG
>CALMFQ010000139.1 GCA_937863215.1 uncultured Pseudomonadota bacterium | reverse complement strand
CAATGGCTGGAGCTGGAGCTGACCGAGGGGCTGATCATGGATGGCTCGGACAGCGTCATCGGCATCATGCAGCGGCTGCGCCAGATCGGCGTCAAGCTGTCGGTCGATGATTTCGGCACCGGCTATTCATCGCTGAGCTACCTGAAGCGTTTTCCACTCGACAAACTGAAAATCGATCAATCGTTCGTGCGCGACGTCACCACCGACCCCGACGATGCGGCGATTACCCGCGCCATCATCAACATGGCGCAAAGCCTGAAACTGAAAGTGATCGCTGAAGGAGTGGAAACGCAGGAGCAGCTGGAATTCCTGCGCCGCTACCAGTGCGACGAATACCAGGGTTATTACTGCAGCAAGCCGGTGCCGGCGGACGAATTTCTCATGCTGCTGCGCCAGGCTTCGCTTCACGGTTGATCCGGCAATGGGACAAGACCGCCGCCAGGCGGGCTGTACGACACGCCCGGCCCGGGCGGCTAAGGAATCAGTTCATACACTGATATCGACATGATCGGCATCGTCGTCGTGGCGGCGATTCTGCCGCCGCCGATCGCCTGCCTGGCGGAATTCGAACAACCACGGCAACGGCCGACGCAACAGGCACACCTTGCGCCGGTCATCGTGTTTGCGCCGGTCTGCCCAATGCTCTCCGGCAGGCTCCGACAACGCCTGCACCGGCCGATATACCTGCGAACGCGGCGAAGGCTGCACCGGCCGGGTGGCATCGGCGGAAACGGCGCCTTCGGTGCGGATTTCCTTTAGCGGCGGCCGCTGGCTGGTTGGGACGGAGGGTATGCGCATCTGCCGCTGCCAGTCCGATCACAAACGTACGACAATCCGGCCACGCGCCTGCCCATCGGCCATGTGCCGGCATGCTTCAACCACGCCGTCGAGACCGATTTCGCGCGTCAGCTGTTGCAGTTGCGCCAACGGCAGATCGCTGACAATACGTTGCCAGGCTTGCTGCCGCTCCGGCAACGGGCACATCACCGAATCGACACCGGCCAGCGTCACGCCACGCAGAATGAACGGCATCACCGTGGTCTGCAGATCGAATCCGCCGGCCAGCCCGCACGCCGCAACGCAGCCGCGATAGCCAATGCGCGGCAGCAGGCCGGCCAGCACGTTGCTGCCAACGGTATCGATGGCGCCGGCCCAGGTTTCCGATTCCAGCGGCCGGGCCGAGGCGCTCAGCGCCTCGCGCGGCAGCACCTCGGCGGCACCGAGCTGGCGCAGCCACGGCTCGGCATCGGGCTTGCCGCTGAGCGCTACCACCGAATAACCCAAACGGGCCAGAATTGCGACAGCAACACTGCCAACACCGCCGGTCGCACCGGTTACCAGCACTTTGCCCGTTTCCGGCGCAATAGCGTGGCGTTCCAGCGCCATGACGCACAGCATTGCCGTCAGCCCGGCGGTGCCGACAGCCATGGCCTGACGGCAATCCAGGCCAAGCGGCAACGGCACCAGCCAGTCGGCGCGCGCACGGGCATATTGCGCCAGGCCGCCATTGAAGCGCTCGCCGACACCCCAGCCGGTCAGCACTACCTTGTCGCCAGGGCGAAATGCAGCGCTGGCAGATTCGACTACTTCACCGGCAAAATCGATGCCGGGAATCAGCGGAAACTGGCGAACGATCTTGCCCTTGCCGCTAACCGCCAGTGCATCCTTGTAGTTGAGCGAGGAATACTCCACCCGCACCAGCACCTCGGCATCGCCGAGCGCCGTCAGCGGCAATTCAACGATACCGGCGCGATATCCTTGCTCGTCGTTGCTGATCTGCAGTGCCTTGAAATCCATCTTTGCGGCTTCCTTATTGCTCATACCAGGCGTGCCTTGACATAGCGCCCCGGCGCATCCTCGATCGGCTGCAGCTTGCCATCGCCCGGCTGACGTGCCGCCACCTGTTTGCCATTGTAGTCCGCCACCCATTGCGCCCAATCGCTCCACCACGAACCTTCATGCGGCGTCGAGCCCTGCAGCCATTCGTCGGCGGTCTCCGGCAAGGCATCGTTGGTGCAATAACCGTATTTGTTGGCCGACGGCGGATTGACGATACCGGCGATATGGCCGGAACCGCCGAGTACAAAGCGCTTCGGCCCGCTCAGCAACTGCGTGCCGAGATAGGTGGTACGCCACGGCGCGATATGATCTTCGCGGGTGGAAATCCAGTAAGCCGGCGTCTTGATCTGGCGCAGATCGATCGGCACACCGTCGAGCTCGATCCCGCCCGGCTCGCGCAGCCGGTTGTAGAGATACATATTGCGCAGATAGAAGCTGTGCATCGCCGCCGGCATGCGCGTCGAATCGCTGTTCCAGTACAGCAGGTCGAATGCCATCGGCTCTTTGCCGAGCAGGTAGTTGTTGACCACGAACGACCAGACCAGATCGTTTTCGCGCAGCAGGTTGAACACATCGGCCATGTGATGGCCTTCCAGATAGCCCTTCTTGTGCATGTGGGCTTCCAGCTGCTCCATCTGCTGCTCGTCGACAAATACCTCCAGTTCGCCGATATCGGAAAAATCCATCAGCGTAGTCATGAAAGTCGCCGCCTTGATGCGGTTGTCGCGCTTGCTCGCCATATACGCCAGCGTCGATGCCAGCAAGGTGCCGCCAATGCAGTACGCCAGCGCCTTGACGTCTTTTGCGCCGGTTGCCTGCTGAATCGCATCCAGCGCTGCCAGCGGGCCTTCCAGCATGTAATCGTCAAAGCGCTTGTCGCGCAGCTTTTCATCCGGGTTGACCCAGGAAATCACGAACACCGTGTGCCCCTGATCCACCGCCCATTTGATCAGCGAATTCTTGGCTTTCAGATCGAGGATGTAAAACTTGTTGATCCACGGCGGAATCACCAGCAGTGGCCGCTCGAACACCTTGTCCGTGCTCGGCGCGTACTGGATCAGCTGCATCAACTCGTTCTCGTACACCACCTTGCCGGGTGTGGTGGCGATGTTCTCGCCCAGCCTGAATGCGTTCAGATCGGTCATCTTGAACGCCAGCCTGCCCTTGCTGCGCTGCAGATCGTCGAGCATCTCGCGCAAGCCCTTGAGCAGGTTCTCGCCGCCGGATTCAAGCGTAGCCTTCAATACCTGCGGATTGGTAGCGATGAAATTGGTCGGCGACATCGCATCGATATACTGGCGCAGATAAAAAGCCGTCTTTTTGGCGCTGTGAGCGTCGATGCCTTCCACCTTGTTGACCGAATCGAGCAAATGATTCGATGCCAGCAGGTAGGCCTGCTTCAGGTAATCGAAGACAAAATTCTGCGCCCACATTTCGTCCTTGAAACGCTTATCCCCTGCGACCGGCTCGGACAGCGGCGCCACCGGCTTCTGCAACCACAGCTTTTCCATTTCGCGCTTCCACAGCTCGACCGAATCGAGCCAGAACGCCATCTGAGTCTGCAGCAGCTTCTGCGGTTGTGCCAGATAACGACTGCCCAACTCCTGAAAGGCATTCAGCATTGCCTGCGGGTCGAGCACGGAATAGCCGTCATCCTTGCCGGCGCGCTGAAAATAGTCGCTCAGCAACTGCTGGCTGCGCTGCGCGATATCCTGCAACAGCGCAGCGGTATCGGCCGCTTTGCGCTCGGGTTGGGGGGCTGTATGGGTCATGAAATGCGTCCTCCGGATGGCTCTCTGTCAAGTTTAGGCGTTGCTGCGGCAAACGGTAGCCGCACCGCGGCGCGGCAGTAATCGTCGCCGGCAAAAATCGCGAAAAAATTCCCCCTGCAGCACAAACTGCAGCTTGGGGCTTGGT
This sequence comes from uncultured Pseudomonadota bacterium, assembly GCA_937863215.1. Classification (GTDB taxonomy): domain Bacteria; phylum Pseudomonadota; class Gammaproteobacteria; order Burkholderiales; family SCOH01; genus CALMFQ01. Next base: position 4,570 of record CALMFQ010000139.1, on the reverse strand, counting down.
CTATAGTGAAAAGCAAATGGCGCCAGGAGCCGCAATCCACCTTGCTCCCGGCAGCAATCCCCTGTCTGGTGTAGTTCCGGAGTTACCCCGTGTCTGAAAAAATCGAGCAGACCAAAAGTCAGCTACTCGACCAAGCGGTCGCCCATGCTCAGGATGAGCTGGACTTCAAACTGTGCAAACGTTTTATTCCGTTCCTGCGTCATTATTACGCCGATGTTGCCGCCGAGGACTTGATCGAACGCAACCCGCTGGACTTATTCGGCGCCGCGCTCACCCACTGGCGGCTGGCGCAGCAGCGTCTGCCGGAACAGGCCGGCATCCGCGCCTACAACCCGGATTTCGATGAGGACGGCTGGCAATCGAGCCACTCGATCGTGGAAATCGTGCATCAGGACATGCCGTTCCTGGTCGATTCGGTCGGCATGACGCTGAACCGCCACGGCGTGACCACGCACCTGATCATTCACCCGGTACTGCCGGTCAGCCGCAGCGATGACGGCGAACTGCACGGCCTGTGCGACCGCAGTTCGCCGAGCTGTCATCTGGAATCGCTGATCCACGTCGAAATCGACCGCCAGACCGATGCCGAGCGGCTGGCAGCGATTACCGACGATCTGGCGCGGGTGCTGGCGGAAGTCCGTTCCGCAGTACAGGACTGGCCGCGCATCATCGAACGCTTGCAGCTGGCAGAGCAGGAAATGACAGCCTGCGGCGCCAGCAGCGAAGACCTGGCATTTCTTGCCTGGCTGCGCGACAGCCATTTCACCTTTCTTGGCTATCGCCAGTACGATCTGGTCAAACAGGGCCGCGCCGATGCGTTGAAAGTGGTGCCGGGCAGCGGCCTGGGCATTCTGCGCGAGGATGAACGCGAACACTCCAAGAGCTTTGCCGCGCTGCCGGCCGAAGTACGCAAGCTGGCGCACGACGCAATGCCGTTGATCCTGACCAAGGCCAACTCGCGCGCCAATATCCACCGCCCGAGCTACCTCGACTACATCGGCGTGAAACGCTTCGACAGCAATGGCAAGGTCATTGGCGAGCATCGCTTTCTCGGGCTGTATACCGCCAATGTCTACAACGGCAGCCCGCGCGATATTCCGGTGGTGCGGCAGAAAATCGAGCAGGTAATGAACGTGTCCGGCTATCTGCCGAACAGCCACAAGGAAAAAACCCTGCTCAACATCCTCGAAACCTATCCGCGCGACGAATTGTTCGAGATTCCGGTCGATGCGCTGATCCGCATCGCCAACGGCATCGTCAACCTGCAGGAACGCCAGCGCGCCCGCCTGTTCGTGCGCGAGGACGTGTACCGGCGCTATCTGGCATGTCTGGTGTATGTGCCGCGCGACAATTACAACACCGAAGTACGGCTGAAAATGCAGGCAATCCTGCAGCAGGCATTTGGCGGCACCAGCACCGAGTATTACGTCACGCTGTCCGAATCGACGCTGGCGCGCATCGAATTCATTGTCCGCATTCCTACCGGACACAAGCCGGACTATGAGCTGGACGCGCTGGAAGCTGCGATTGCCCAGGCCTGCCGCCGCTGGAAGGACGATCTGGCGCAGGCGCTGCTGGAACATTTCGGCGAGGAGCACGGCACGCGACTGCTGCGCAAGTACGGCGATGCGTTCCCGCTAGCGTATCGCGAGGATTACCAGGCGCGCAGCGCGGTGCACGATATCGAGAAAATCGAAAGCCTGCAGTTCGACGGCGACATCGCCATGCACCTGTATCACCACGTGGCGCGCCACGACCGGGTGCATTTCAAGCTGCTGCGCCGCAACCAGCCGATCAGCCTGTCGCACAGCCTGCCGATGCTGGAAAACATGAGCGTGAAAGTGCTCGATGAGCACCCGTACTGCATCAATACCGTCGACGGCAACACCATCTGGATCAGCGATTTCGGCCTGCAACTGAGCGCCGACGACCACTTCGAAACCGATATCAGCCGCAACAATTTCCAGCAGGCATTCGCGCGCATATTCCGCGGCGATGTCGAAAACGACGGTCTCAACCGGCTGGTGGTGCTGGCCGGGCTGGAGTGGCGCGAAATTACGCTGCTGCGTGCATTCAGCCGCTATCTGCGCCAGGCCGGGCTGACTTTCAATCAGACCTATATCGAGCAGTGCCTGTCCAACTACGCCGGTATTGCCCACCAGCTGGTCGATCTGTTCCACATGCGCCTGTCGCCCGACGAGCTGCGGCGCAACGCGCGACAGGCAGAGCAACTGGAACTGGAAATCCGCCACGAGCTGGAAAAGGTGGAAAACCTCGACGACGACCGGATACTCAACAGCTTTCTGACGGTAATTCTGGCCACGCTGCGCAGCAATTTCTTTCAGCTCGGCAGCGATGGCAAGCCGAAAACCTACCTGTCGTTCAAGCTGAATTCGCGCGAAATCGGTTTCCTGCCGCTACCGCGGCCGATGGTGGAAATCTGGGTCTATTCGCCGCGTGTCGAAGGCATCCATCTGCGCGGCGGCAAGGTCGCACGTGGCGGCCTGCGCTGGTCCGACCGGATGGAGGATTTCCGCACCGAGGTGCTGGGGCTGGTCAAGGCGCAGATGGTCAAGAATGCGGTGATCGTGCCGGTCGGCTCCAAGGGCGGCTTCATCTGCAAGCAGCTGCCGCCGGCCAGCGAGCGCGAAGCCTGGATGGCGGAAGGTATCGAATGTTACAAAACCTTCATCCGCGGCCTGCTCGACCTGACCGACAACCTGCTCAGCAACGAAATTGCGCCGCCGCACAACGTAGTGCGGCTCGACGGCGACGATCCGTACCTGGTAGTTGCCGCCGACAAGGGCACCGCTTCGTTCTCCGATATTGCCAATTCGATTTCACAGGAATATGGCTTCTGGCTTGACGACGCGTTTGCCTCCGGTGGCTCGGCCGGTTACGACCACAAAAAGATGGCGATCACCGCGCGTGGCGCGTGGGAATCGACCAAGCGCCATTTCCGTGAAATCGGCGTCGATATCCAGCAGCAGGATTTCAGCGTGGTCGGTATTGGCGACATGTCGGGCGACGTATTCGGCAACGGCATGCTGCAGTCGCGCCATATCAAGCTGCTGGCCGCTTTCGACCACCGCCATATTTTCATCGATCCGAATCCCGATGCGGCAATCAGTTTTGTCGAACGCGAGCGCCTGTTCAAGCTGCCGCGCTCGTCGTGGGCCGATTACGATACCAAGCTGATTTCCGCTGGCGGCGGCGTCTATCCGCGTGGCGCCAAATCGATCAAGCTCAGCGACGAAGCGCGCCAGGCATTGGGAATCGAGGCCAAGGCGTTCACCCCGGCCGAGCTGATCCAGGAGTTGCTCAAGGCGCCAATCGACCTGCTCTACAACGGCGGCATTGGTACCTATATCAAGGCCAGCCGCCAGAGCCACAGCGAAGCCAATGATCGCACCAATGACAATCTACGTATCAATGCGAGTGAACTGCGGTGCAAGGTGATCACCGAAGGCGGAAATCTGGGGCTGACGCAAGCTGCGCGTGTGGAGTACGCATTGAATGGCGGCCGAATCAATACCGATGCTATCGACAACTCCGGCGGCGTCGACTGCTCGGATCACGAAGTCAATATCAAGATCCTGCTAAACGGCGCTCTGTCGGCCGGCGATCTGACGCTGAAGCAGCGCAACAAGCTGCTGGCGGATATGACCGAAGAAGTAGCCGAGCTGGTCTTGCGCGATAACTACGCGCAAACCCAGGCCCTGTCGCTGGCGGAAAAATTGGCGGCGCCGATGCTCAACGTACACGCGCGCTTCATCCAGTTCCACGAGAAAGCCGGCAAGCTGAACCGGCGGCTGGAGTACCTGCCAAGCGAGGAAGAAATCGCCGAGCGCCGTCTGGCACGGCTTGGGCTGACGCGCCCGGAACTGGCGGTGCTACTGGCTTACGCCAAGATCACCATGTACGAATCGCTGGTCGATTCGAATGTGCCGGATGCGCTCGAATTCACGCTGATGCTGACCGATTATTTCCCGCGGCCGATATGCCAGCGTTTCTCCGACCAGATGTACGAGCATTACCTGAAACGCGAAATCATCGCCACCCATGTGACCAACCTGATCGTCAACCGCATGGGCATTACCTTCGCGTTCCGGCTGGGCGAGGAAACCGGGGCCACCGCCGCCGAAGTGGCATTCGCTTGGGCCATTGCCAATGAGGTGTTTCGTGCCCCGTATTTCTGGAATGAAATCGAAGCACTCGACAACCGCATCGGCGCCGACGTCCAGCTGCAACTGCAGACTGAATTCCGCAAGCTGATCGAACGCGCGACACGCTGGATTCTGCGCAACACGCGTGCCTTGGCCGATCATGGCGAAGTAGCGAAGAAATTTTCCGACGGTATCAAGAAGCTACTGCCGATTCTACCCAGCATCCTGCACGGTCGCGATCTGCAACAGGTAGAACAGATTGCCGGCGAATATCTGGCTGCCGGCGTACCGGAAGCGCTGGCGCGCCATGTCGCGCTGAGCGAGCCGATGGTGGCGGTGCTCGACATCATCGAGATCGCCCATATCAGCCTGCTGGAAATCGAACAGGTGGCAACCGCCTATTT
>CALMFQ010000138.1 GCA_937863215.1 uncultured Pseudomonadota bacterium | reverse complement strand
GCGACGCACAACCGTTCGAAACCGTGCCGATCCCGGAATACGTCAATCTGTCCGGTAATGCCAAAGTGCGCTATGACGCGGGCGGCATCCGCGCGCGGCTGCTGGATCAGAGCGCCAGCATCGAATCGCGCCTGAAGGCAATGATGGCCATCCAGCAGATGCCGAGCCGCCAGACCAGCCCGCTGCTGCGGGAAATGCTCACCGATCCGGCCGACGATATCCGGCTGGTGGCGTACGGCATGCTCGACCAGCGTGAAAAGGCGATCAACTCCAAAATCACCGAGGAGCTGGCCAATCTGACAACGCCACAGTCGAGCGGCGCACGCCAGACCTCGTTGCGCCATCTGGCCGAACTTTACTGGGAGCTGGTGTATCAAGGGCTGGTACAGGGCGACGTACGCAAGCACGCCATCGGCCAGTCGATGGAATACGTTGCCGAATCGCTGCTGCTGACTCCGGACGAGCCCGGCCTGTGGGTGCTGCAGGGCAAGCTGATCAACGAGCTGGGGCAGATCACCGCAGCCAGCCTGGCGTTCGACCGGGCATTGCAGCTGGGCTACCCGGCGATCCGCCTGTTACCGTATCAGGCGGAAATCGCCTTCAACCAGCGCGATTTTCCCCGAGTGCGCCGCCTGCTCGGCGAAATGTCGTCGTTCGACAATTCGGAAAAAACCCAGGCACTGGTGCGCTTCTGGCGCAAACCGGATCGCCATGACGAGGCCGCAGCATGAACGCATTTCCCACCGCCAGCTCCGCCGATATCGGCCTGTTGCTGGAGGGCACCTTTCCGTTCGTCTCCGGCGGCGTTTCCAGCTGGGTCAACCAGATCATCCGCGCGTTTCCCGAATACACCTTCGCGCTGATTTTCCTCGGCAGCCGCCCGGAAGATTATGGCGACGCCAAATACGCACTGCCGGACAATGTGGTGCATCTCGAATGCCACTACATGCACACGCCAGCGGAAATCCCGCTGGTGAAGAAGCAGCGTGGCGATGCCGCAACTTTCGAGCAGGTAGCGGCGCTGCATCGCTTCTTTCGCGAGTCACGCGGCCATCCCGAGGGTGAAGCGGCATTTGCGCAGCTGGCGCCGGAGCTGCTCGCCGGCGGCAAGCTGGACCGCGACACCTTCCTGTTCAGCGAACGCGCCTGGGACTTCATCAAGCAGAACTACCGCGGCCATTCGACCGACCCCAGCTTCGTTGACTATTTCTGGACCATCCGCGCCATGCACCAGCCGATCTGGACGCTGGCGCAGATCGCCGCCAATATGCCGCAGGTGCGCGCATTCCATACCATTTCCACCGGTTACGCCGGCTTTCTCGGCGCGATGCTGAAACGCCGCCGCGGCCGGCCGCTGATCCTGTCGGAAC
>CALMFQ010000137.1 GCA_937863215.1 uncultured Pseudomonadota bacterium | reverse complement strand
TCGCTTGACAATAAGACAATTACTCTGCCAAGGAAATTCTCGCCGCTGAAAGATCTACTGGCATATCACGCAGAAAATATCTTTATCCAGTGAGTGCAGATATGAATCGTGAAAAGCGGTTCTTAATTTTTGAATATTTATATCGCGATGGTGCTAATTACAAGGCTTGGGGTGAAATACGATTAATCGGGATTCTGACTACAGCACAAATAAATGAGATTAAAGATAAATTACAATGGGGAGACGTATTTGTTGCCGAACAGGTTAATATTCCAACGCTCTATCATCACCTGTATCAATATTCTGCAGATGGCCCAACGATTGACGACCATGCCTTCCATGAGTTCTCAACAATACGCAAGGCAACACCAGAGGAAATTCAGAGCATTCCAGTATGGGGAACTGCAAAAGAGTTACTGGAAGCATTTCGTTCTGTGAAAAGCTGGGACGTAACACTTTCCCCACATTGCTTTTGAACGCCCACAGCAAACCATGACTGCCCTGCAGGCCGCTCTGGCATTGGCAGGCCGGGCTACGAGCCAATAGCGGCGCGGCTTGCAGGCCAGGCGCCCGATCGGTGTTCGATGCGCGCCAGCAGCTCGGCACGAATCTGCTGTGCCAGCTTGTTCGCGACGTCCGGCGCCAGCTTGGCGGCGTCGTAATTGATGTTGAGGATCAGTTTGCCGCCGTAGCTGCTGGCGGCGGTAAACAACGCCTGATACGGCATCGGGCACAGTGCGAAGGAGATGCTGCTGACCGGCAGATCGGTGCCGACGTCGGCGACGCGGCCGATATTGGAGATCATCGAGCCTTTCGGGCTGGCCAGCATCTGCTGGCCGAACCCGGCCAGCCCGGCTGCATCCGGCGGCACTTGCTGGGTGCGCAGCAAGGAGTACAACAGATGGCCGTCGCCGCGCTGCAACTGTTTGCGGATATCGCCGACCACCTCGCGCGCCAGTTGCCAGAAGTCGCTGTCGCCAGCGACCTGATAGCTCGACGACAGCATGGTGATATACAGCCCCAGCCCATCGTCCGGCACGTTTTGCGCCAGATACGGGCGCATGTCGGCCGGGTGCGACAGCGTCAGCGTCTGCGCGCCGTCGCCCGCCAGCAGTGTGCGTTTGGCCAGCAGCTGCGCCGCGCCCAGTGCGCCGTGCAGCGTGGTGCCATGTTCCCGGCATTGCTGCAGCAGCATGGCGGTCTGTTGCGGGTCGAACTCTATACGGCAGAAACGCGGCTGGCGTTCGCTGTGTTGCTGCTGCAGCCACGGCAGATCGGCAGGTTTGCCGTAACGTTTGATGTCGAGCTTCATGTCGCCGTAAATCGCCGCCGCCTTGTCGGGATGGCGCTGCCAGTCGAATTGCGGCGGGAACAGTTCGTGCATCGGTGGCGGTTCGTCGTGCGCGGCTTCGGCGTTATCTACACCGGTCAGCGCCTGCTGCAGCAACTCGCGCAGCAATGCCGTGCCGGAGCGACCGTCGGCAATCGCGTGGTGATACACCAGCCCGACAATGCTGCCCGGCGCATCGCTGCGCGGCAGATACAGCGCGCGCGCCAGCGGATGTTCATCGGCGGCGAACGGTTGCGCCAGTTGCGCCTGCAATGGCTCCTGCCAGTTGCCGGCATCGATCTGCTGCATGCTCAGCCGGATTGGCGTCGGCTCGGTGCGATAGAAGGACACGTGCCCCGCATCGCGCACGCGGATGCCGCAATTGAGCAAGGGATGGCGCCGCTGCAGTTCGCCCAGCGCCGCCTGCAGCGTTGCCGGCGGCAGCTGGCATTCCAGCTCGGCAAACACGACAAAATTCATGCACGACACCTGGTCGAGCATCCAGAAGAATTTCTCCCCGGCATCCAGGGTGCGGGCAGCGCTGGCAGTGGTCATCGCGATGGCTTTCGGAAAAGGATGGAATTGGGCTAAAGCGTTTGATTTAATAACAGGATTGTTGCCCGGCTGCAATCAAGTTGGAGCGCCCCATGCGTTGTGGGCTGGAAATGATTGCTGCCCGCCAACCGGCGCAGCCCTGCCGGCAGGATGATTCTACGTTTCTGGCGCA
>CALMFQ010000136.1 GCA_937863215.1 uncultured Pseudomonadota bacterium | reverse complement strand
CACGCAGCCGGCGGAGCGCATCAGCACCGTGCCGAAGACGAAAATCCACAGCAGCAGCGGGCTTGGCCGCCCGTAGTTGGCCAGCCACACGCCCCACAGCGTTGGCCACAGCAGCAGCAGGATGCCGATCGGCTTGTCCAGCCGCATCAGCTTTTCGTACAGGTCGAGTCGATCCTTCAGTTGTGCCAGGGTCATTTACCAAGCTCCATCACGGTCGGCAGGAATACTTCGGTCACCAGCAGCGGCGCATCCTCCAGGCGAAACAGCGAGCGTCGCGCCCACAGCCGCGGCGGTACCTGCGGCAGTTGCGCCGCGGCACGCCGGTACAAGGGGTGGTGCCGGTCGAGTGTCTTGAAATGCAGCGGCGCGCGTTCGATGCGCGGGTCGGAGAACAGCACCGCGCCCAGCGGCCGGTTGCCGAGGCTGGCGACAAAGCGCCACGGGTGGCGTACGTCGGCGGCAACGACAATGCTGTGGGCGAATACCGTCGGCAGCTCATCGCAATGCAGCACCACTTCGCGCACCAGCGCCAGCCGCTGCGGCGGCAAGCCAAGCAGTGCCGCTTCGTCGTGCACCGGCAGCGCCAGTTGCTGGCACAGCGTGGCCACGCGGAACGAGCCGGCACGCGAACGCAGCCGCGCGGTCAGCGAGCCACGCGCCGCAAGCCATTGGCGCAATGGATGATTCGGGCCGGGGAGGGGGGTCTGCCAGTAAGGGTCGGAACAGGCCATGCAAGCGGTGCCGGAGCACGTCGCGACGAAAAACCGTTATTATGCCAAAGCCTTGGCGTTTGTGCCCGCATCAAGCCGGGGCTACAGAATCGAAATAGCTTGCTAAACTGAAGCGGAGTGCCGGCCGGCATTCATCGCGTTAATTCCGAACCGCCGTGGCACCACCCATAGAAAAATGAAATTTCGTCCGTCATTCCATTCCGTCGCTCCCCGTTTCCATCTGCTGGCCGGCGCGAGCTGTGCAGCGCTGTTGAGCCATGCGCTGACCGCCGGCGCGTTCATGCTCGGCGAGATTCGCACCGAGTCGTATCTGGGCGCGCCGCTGCGTGCCACGGTGCCACTGCGGCTGGAGCCCGGCGAATATGTAGACAGCAAATGTGTGAAAGCAGCACCGGACCGCAACGATGCCCTGGGAATCGGCAGTATTACGCCGCAGGCGCGGGTGGAGGTGAGCGAGACGGCTGGCAGGATCATTATCAGCACACGCCAGTCGCTTGCCGAGCCGATTGTGCGTTTCAATCTGCAATTCAATTGCGGCAACGGTTTTTTTGCGCGTGAATACACCTTGTTGCTCGATCCGGTCGAAATCGCCGCGCCACGTGGCGAAGCCGCTGCGTCGCGGCCGGCCGGCAGCGCTCATGCGCCGGAGCAACATGCACGCCCGGCTGCCAGCGGCACGGCAGACAATGCCAGCGGCCGCCGTGCGCGCC
>CALMFQ010000135.1 GCA_937863215.1 uncultured Pseudomonadota bacterium | reverse complement strand
GCAAGGCTGGCTGAGCGCGCTGCGACAGGCAAAACAGCCGGATGCGGCAATCGCCAACGCCTATTTCCCCGCCACTCGCAGCGACTGGTACTGGAGTGCCGACACGCTCGACGCCGACCCGGCATATGCGTGGTTCGTCTATTTCGCACACGGCTACAGCAACCAAGGCAATGCCTACAGCGGTTACAAGACCGCGCCACACTATGTGCACCTGGTCAACGACAACCGATAGGCGCCAGGTTCTGTTGACGATTGTCAAGGCGGATTGTGCCGCAAGCTGGCATTCTGCCCGGTCGTATTGATAAGACAGGAGAAAGCGCCATGGTTCGGTCGCAGGAAGCATTCAATTTCTACTCGCACCTGGCAGGCATGATCGCTGCGGCCATCGGCATGCTGTTCCTGCTCGGACGCGCCAGCGGCTCCGCCTCGCTGCTGGCGACCGCGCTGACCTACGGCCTGTCGACCACTTTCCTGTTTCTTGCCAGCTCGCTGTATCACGCGTTCAAGAAGCAGGAAAACGAGCTGTCGTTCTGGCGCCGCATGGATCGCTTTGCGATTTTCATCATGATCGCCGGCTCCTACACCCCGGTGTGCTATTTCTTCCTCAACGACAGCTGGCGCGTGCCGATGATCGCCATCCAGTGGGGTCTGGTGGCGTTCGGCATCCTGTCGCAGATCTTCTTCCCGCGTGCACCGCGGGTGGTGTTTACCGCAATCTACCTGACCATGGGCTGGCTGCTGATCCTGCCGATCCAGCAGGTACTGGCGGCGATGACCGCCACGCAGCAGACACTGCTGTGGGGCGGTGGCGCGGCGTTCACGCTCGGTGCGCTGTTCTATGCAACCAAGCGGCCGCTGATGCTGCCGGGCAGATTCAGTTTTCACGAACTGTTCCACGTAATGGTGCTGGTCGGCGCCGGCTGCCATTACGCAATGATCTACAGCGCCTTCGACGCCGCCAATGTTGCCTGACGCCTGCCGCACCCTGCTGGAGCGCGAGCGCAGCCTGTTCGAGCAGGAATACCGGCAATATTTTCTGGACGGCGAAACCAAGCCGCGCGAAATCGGCGCACCGTACCTGCTGCACAACCCGGGCGCGACAACCGGCGTACTGCTGGTGCACGGGCTGATGGCCGCGCCGGAAGAAGTACGCCAGTGGGCCGATTACCTGTTCATGCAAGGCTACAGTGTCTATGCACCGCGCATGGCGGGCCATGGCACCTCGGCGCTTGACCTGGCACAGCGCGATGCCGCCGAATGGAACGCCTCGGTCGAGCGCGGCCACGCCATTCTGCGCAGCTGCTGCCAGCGCGTGGTGGCAGCCGGGTTCTCGACCGGTGGCGCAGTGGTGTTGAACCAGGTGATTTGCCAGCCACAGGCTTTTGCCGCGTTGATCAGCATCAGCGCACCG
>CALMFQ010000134.1 GCA_937863215.1 uncultured Pseudomonadota bacterium | reverse complement strand
CAACGTCAATGCCCTGCTCATCTTTACCAACCGGCACAATTGCGCCGCTGAATTCAAGTTGAATGCTGACTTTTTTCATGCTGATTTCCTCTTTTTGATGAATGGGGCTCAGGTTGCCGGCTGCTGCGGCGGAATGCCGAACTTCGCTTCCATTTCCTGCATGCCGTTCATGATGAAACGGCGCGACAGCAGGCCGATGGCGCGGTCATCCAGCTCCGCCAGATGCACCAGACGGCGATGCACTTCCAACGGCAAGGTGACAATCACCTGACGGGCATTAATCTCTCTTTTTGTACGCATGGGATTCCTTTCGAATACAATACAAACGTTTATGTAAATGCTGCCTCATCAATACTCGAAACAGTGCATACGCACAATCTAATTCATTAAAACGTGCATGTCAACGGTGTTCGCCTATGGAATTCATCGACCGCATTAAATTACTGCTTGGAGACCGCACGCTTTACGGCTGGGTCTCGAAGAACCTGAAACTGGATCGCGGCATTGCGCAGCGCATCAACGAAGGCACCGTGCCGAAGAAAGATGCGTTCTGGAATGCGGTGCGTAACCGGGAAAACGTGCGTGAGGAATGGCTACGTACTGGCGAAGGTGTGCCCTTCTACGTCTACAGCGGCTTGTCGGATGAAGACTGGGCAGACAGCTTGCTGCCGCTGGCTGAGGCTGCGGCACGCGGCGAGTTTGAATATGCTGGCATCTGGTATATCCATTGCGATCATCGTCTGGCCATCGTGCTGTATGCCAACGCCGAGAAGCAGTTTCCCGACCAGAGCGAGGCCATGCCTTATATCGAGATGCGCATTCAAACCGGTCAGTTTGGCCCGCGCACCGCGCTGGCTCTGAAGCAGTTGCAAGCGGTGTTGCCCGATTTGCCACAAGCACTGTCAGTCACCAGTGACTTGTTTCAGCGACTGGCGACGGGAAAAATCGGCGCCTATGAGCTGTTTGGCGATCCGGAAACCGGTGGAGGCCTGTTTGCCCAGGCACACGATTGGGCTCGCGACCATTATCTGCAGCCGGTGGCAACAGCCAATGAACCGTTGTCGGCAGATGAAACCGCGCTGATTGAGTGCTTTCGTGTCTTGACGCCAGCGCGGCGGCAGGCGTTGCTGACATTTGTTCAGGCGTGGCAGCAGTGATTGCGTACACAATGTACGAATTGCCAGTGATTGGGTTAAAAGCCCACGGAAAAAGTGCCCGTAAGTTCTTCTTCATCGAATTCCGCTGAGTTTTCGGACATGCTGTCCGAAAACTACGCAGTAACCGGGAGCCTACGCACAAATCTTGCGTACCCCGCTCAAACCTTCCCCTGCCGCCCGAACATCAGCACATCCTTGCGCGCCGATCCGGCGCTGGTGCCGAAGTAGTAGCTGATAATCCCCGCCCACGCTGTACCCAGCGCACCCAGCATCACCAACAAAGCATCGCCGCCAGCGACTGGCTTTCCCACTGCGAGCAGAAAAAACAGCACACCAAAAAAGCCAATGGTGACGGCGTAAGCCAGAATCCGTGGGGTGTTGTCGCGCAGCTGGATTTCGCGGTTGCGGGCATTGCTGCGGTCGTCGGCGGCGATGCGCTCCAGGGCCTGCAGGTTGTTGAATCCCAACTCGCGCATCTTCAACGCAAATGCCTGGTCTGCCTGTTTCAACGCAATCATCTGATCCGGGTTGGCGCCGGCCAGTGCGGCGCGAACGGCATCTTCGGTTTTGTCGCTCAGGCCGATGGCATCGGCAATGGCGGTAACAGCCATGCCGCCCAGCGGCCCGCCCAAGGCGGTGCCAATGGTTGGAGCGATTTTGCCCACCAGTGATTTCCAGTCGAATTCCATACTTGTCCCCTACTAAATTCGATAGCAATTAGTAGCTGTTGCCAGCTACGCCACGCGCTGCCACAGCCAGCCGTAGGTAAAGGCCTCCTGGCTGGGGTCGCGCTCGGATAGTTCGATGTAGCTGACCGCCTGCAGGGCGTTGAGCGCCCGCACGATCACGGTTTCGGCATCCGGCCCGCGCAATGTCAGCAGGCATTGCAGGCTATCCAGCGATTTCGGGCCGATGGCGCCATCGATGCGTAGATCGGGATAATCGCGGCCGGCGCGGTTGAGCACGTTCAGCGTGCGCTGCAGAAACTGCGCGGCGCGGCCGGTGCCCATGTTCACGCCGATGTCGAACAGCTTCCACGCCAGTTGCGGTGCCTGTTGCGCAATCGCTTCCAGCTTCAGCTCGTCCCAGTAGTCCTGGCGATAAATCTGCCGCGCCACGCTTTGCGGCAAGGCGCGCATTTCGCCGCGGTAGCCGAAGTTGCGTGCCGCCGTTTCGGTGACGCCCCAGTTGGTCTGGCCGCCACGGTCGGCGGCGTGGTTGCTGTAGCCGCCTTCCAGCCCCATCAGCCGGTCAAATGCCTGGTCGAAATTCATGACTGTTCACCCCCTTTGTTCATGCGCTGTTCGATGGCTTCCATTACCAGTTCGAACAGCTGTTCAATGGCGCGCGGCCCGAGATAGGCGCACGAAACGATAATGCCGTCGCGGATATGGCCGGTGCTGCCCACGGCATCGGCAATGCCGGCACCGACCATGTACATGCCCAGGGCAATCGGCAGCTCCCAGATCAGCGCCAGCGAAAACACCCGCCGCCGCCCCTGCTGCACCAGCTTGGCGTGAAACATTGCGCGCCCTACCAGCGCCCAGAAGACCGACATCAGCGATCCGCTGGTGATGTTTTTCAGCCATTCCGGCCCGTTGAAATTTTCCAGCATGCTGCCCTTTCTTCTTCAGCGACTCGCCACAATCCTGCCGTGGCGCATCCATAGGTGTTGCGGGGTAATCCGGTGCATGACCTGCGGCATGAACCACGCCTCACCGGCCTGCTCGGCAGCCCACGGGATCAATTCCGAACACCACCAGGCGTCGTCTTCTTGCCAGTCGCGATGCAGGCCGAGGCCGAGCGCGCCGGTCTTGTCGTAAGGCTTGCCGATCTGTGAGCGGGCGGCGGCGATCATTGCGGTCGGGTTGCGGTGGCGGTATTCGACGATGGCCCAGCGGCTGGCGCGGGCGATGGCGTTGTCCAGCGAGTCTTCGCGCACACCGTCGCGGAACACCGACTCGATGACCTTTGGCCCATCGATCTGGGCGACGTGAGAGAAATCGCCCCAGGTGGCCAGCCGGATGGCGGCGCTACTAAGGTGGTGGCTGCGGGTGTAAAGCAGTTGGATGGGCATGCTTATCCGCCAATCGCGGCCAATTGGGCCAGTGCCGTGTCATAAGCCGCCTGTGCAGCGGTGTCTGTAGCTGCGCTACGCACCGCCTCCTTGCCGATCAGGCGGATCGAGCGGATTGCGTACAGTGCAGATTCCCACGCTTGAGCGGTGGCGGCGATGTCGTCAGCGGCCCGTTTGGCGGCCCAGCTCTTCGCGGTGGCCCACGCCTGCACGGTGGGCGGCACGGTGCCGGTGTAGTTGACGGCGATGTAGGCGGCCGCTTCGTCGCGCGCCAAGCGGTATTCTTCGACCCGCACCGGATCGCCGACGATGGCCAGGCGCAGCGCATCGGCGCGGCGGTCGATGTCGGCGGTCAATGCGGCGCGATCGATGGCGGGTTGCGGCGGCAGCTGGTACGGCAGATCGAGCCACTCGTATCCGGTCCAGTTCGCGCGCAGTTGGCCGGGCGTTGTAGCCTGGCTGATATTGGCCGGTGCAGTCTCGGTGCTGCGCTGCTCGTTGTCGCTGCAGGGGCCGGCGTACCAGCCGTAAAAGTCGTAGACGTATCTCATGAGGCAAACAGTCCCTTCGGGTCAGTTGTTGCGTCCAGCACGTTAAGCGTGGTAGAGGCCGCCATTACCAGCACGCTGCTGGACGCCGCCACGCCGGTGCCGGCGAACGTCAGAACGGGCTGCCGGGTGCCGGGCGGGTCTGTCAGCGCGCCCTGGGTGTAGGTGTAACTGCTGTTGCCGCTGATCCAGCAATTGCGGAATTTGGCGACGGCCCCCGACACCGCGCTGCCGCGCTGCCAGGCGCTGGCCTCGGTCGTCCAGTTGATGCCGTCTGCCGTGCTGACCACCGACCCGCCTGATGTCTGGCGCAGGTACAGCCGTCCGTCAACGAACGCTTGTGCGGCGTTGTACCCATACGGCGACGGCAGGGTGCGCTGCGTCCAGGTCACGCCGTCGGTAGTGGTGGCATACCAGTTGCTGTTGTCGTCGATGATCAGGCCGACGCTACCGACCCGCCAGCCAGACGGCAACAGCGATTCGATACTCCTGGCGACCGGCGTCCAGGTCGCGCCGCTGTCGGTCGATTTCGCCAGCCCGTACTGGCTGACGTACAGCTCGGAGCCGTAGGCGCTGATCGTGCTGCCCTTGGCGACTCCCGGCAACGCAGCCCAGTTGACCCCATCCGTGGACGAATACACGGGGGAATTGACGGCAGTGCAGTACAAGGTGGACCCGACCGCGCACACTCGTTGATAAGCAGTATTGGCCAGCGTCACGGCGCCGGCAGTGGCCCAGGTGATCGCATCGGATGACGTATAAACGACTGTGTCCGTGGATATGACGTAAGTCGTCCCCATGTAGGCCGCCCAGCGGGCCGATGACGAATCGGTCGGCAGTCCGCTGGTGCGCAGTGTCCAGGTAATCCCGTCCGGCGACGTGAGCACCACCGGAATCGTGCCGGACGCTTGCCCGACCGCGACGAACTTCGTGCCGGTAAATATGACGTGGGTCAGATTGGCGGACACGCCGGACGTGCGCGACGTCCACGTGGTCGAATCGGGCGAGGTGGCGATAGCCCCCGCATTGCCAACCACGACAAACAGCCCGGCGCCATAGGCGATGGCGGCGTTGGCACTGGTTGGCAGTGCGCCGCCGTTTGACCATGTGTTGCCATCGGTCGAGTAGCGCGTATTCGCTGCCGCCGAATGGATGCCAACCACTCGCCCGCCCCCCGCCGCGAGCGCATAGAGAGCCGCCGCTGGTGGTGTTGCCGCTGCGGTCCAGGTTGCCCCGCTGTCGGTCGAATAGTGCGCCATGGCGAGCTGGGTATTGGCGACGACCCGCGTGGTGCCCAATCCCACCACACCGGTCATGCTGGACCCCATCGTATACCGCTGTGTCCACGCCGATCCGTCTGGTGACGAATAGTACGCGCCATAACTGTTGCTGCTCGCGCGCGACACAAACGCCGATCCGGCCGAGTATACGCCGTGACTGCTCGCCGGCCCGGCGCACGCCGACCAGCTGATTAAATCCGTGGATTGCGTCCACGTGGCGTTGGTAGTGTTGGACACGATCCACACGCTGCCGTTGGTTGCCATGCGCAGCCCGGCAGACCCGCCCAGCGTATTGTTGCGCGCCGTCCAGATTTTGCCGTCCGGGCTGGTGTAAATATACGGCGCGGTGGTCGTCAGCAGGACGAACAGCGATTTTTGCGCGACCCAGTACACGGCCGTGGCCGTGCCCATCGCCCCGATATAGTTCACCCCATCGCCCAGCATTTCCAACGAGCTGACCGGCGTTTTCCCGGCCGTGGCGGCGCTGAAGATCGACAGCTTCTGCAGCCCGACGACCCCTAGCTGGGTCGTTTTCCAGGCGCCGCCGTCGCATTGCAGCAGGCAGTAATGCCCGGCCGGCAGTGTCGTTGTCGCGCCGCCGTCGATAGTCTCGGCACCTGCCGGATCAATCGTAATCGTGCCGCTGCCGCCATTTCGCACCCACACATAAAACCCGTCGCCCAGCGTGGCAGCCGCAGTCAGGCTCAGCGTCCATGAGCCAGTGCAGTCGATGATGCAGCCGATATCGCCAAGGACGGCGGTGTAGGCGGCGGATTTGCCGCGCACGTAAGCGCGTGCGGCTGGGCCTTGGGGGCCTTGCGCGCCGGACAGGGCGATAGTCCAGCCGCTGTAACTACCACTTCCCCCGGTGGCGATGACACTGATCTGTAAGGCGCCGCTGACGGCGTCGTAGCTGTTTACGGTACCCCACATGTAGTACGCCGGGTCTGCGCTGCGCGTTGCGATGACATACTGCCCGGCGGCGAGCTGCTTGTTCGGTTGCACGACAAAGGTCTTGGTCCCGGCGCCGATAGTGAGCGCGCCGGCATAACTGGCAGTGAGTGCCGCCGCGTATATCTGCGCATTGCTCGCGGCGGCGGTGGCAGCCACCACGGCGTCGTCCACCGTGGTGCCGACCGTGGCGATGTCGGCCATCAAAGCCGGGAACCAGGTGCGCCACCCCCCGTAACGCAGATCGCGCGGTTGGCTGCCGTCGTCAGAATAGCTATGGCCATTGATTGTCCATTGACTCACTTGAGTTCCTCCAGTGCCAGCGGCGTGCGTGAGTAATTCACCAAGGGGTGAGAGATAGGCGAGAGCTCGCTCAACGCACCGATGAAACCGGTGCGCTGGCAGGCTTGATAGTCGGTCAGCGACGGCAGGTAGAGCACGTCGCCAACGGTGCGTAGACGACGCTGCATTTCATACAGCTGGCCAAATTCAGCGTGCCGGTCGATCCAGTCGAGCGGCAGCTTGACAGCTCGCAGCGCATCACGCGATTCGATATACGATATGCCGCTGGGCAGGGTTTTACGGGTCGAGAGGTCGCGCCAGCTATCTTCCACGCCAAAGCTGGGCAGCGCCTGCATGCCATTGCAGAGCACGAAGCGCCCGGCCTGCACAAAGCCTGCAGGATTGTCAGGGTCGATCAGCTCCAGCCGGCCATAACGGGCCGGTATCCAGTCGGGCAAGAGGATCGGCAAATGGTAAGGGGTCCCGACCAGATCGACGTCGGTACTGCCCTCCCACCAGCTTTCGCTCTCCCATTCGAGGGCGCTATTGTCGAAATCCAGGAACCATGCCGGCTGGTAACCGCTGTCCCAGCGATCGGTGTTGCCGGACGCGGACGCACTCAACGTGAGCCGCCACACACCATTCAGGCTGAGATTGTGGCCAACCAGCATGCCGGCGCGCGATGGGAGCACGGCGCCCAGGTCGAAATCGAATTGGGTGCTGCTGGCGCTGGTATTGGTGCTGCGCGCCGGATTGGATTTTGGCCAGCTGGTCAGGTTGGCTAGGCCGAGGCCAGACACCCAACTGCCGCCGCTGAGTACGGCGTTTTTGATGCGGTCTTGCCAACCAAGAAATACGGCCATGCTAACCCCACACAGTCAGTTCAATTTCGCGCTCGCGCAGCGCCAGTTCGATGCCGATGATCAGCATCGGCCGGCCCGAGGCCAGGTTGAAGCGTGCCATTTGCAGCATCACCACTTGCCCCAGATCACGAGTGAGATGCGCCAGCGTCAACGGCATGGTCAGACGGTACTGGTGTCGCTCGGCGCAAAACAGGGTTTCGTACTGGCTGGCAATACCGGTGACCGAACCGGCCATGGTGTCGATGCTGATTTCAATGGTGGGCGCCTTAGGGTATTTCGCCAGTACGTCGCTGCGCACGACGGCAGCGTTGCTGTACCACGCTTGTGCCAGCCACGGGCGGGTGGCCAGATCAGCGGACGGATTGAGTTGCCGCCCCTGCATATAATTCCGGCCGGCGCGCACGCGCACCGTGCCGGCGGGTTCCGGTACGCCGCCAGGCGCTTCGCGACGGATGGCGAGGCAATCGGCACGGCGATAGGTGGCAACGGCGGCACCGGCGCTGGGGGCGGTCAGCGCAATACCGGCGAACGCCCCCAGCCGGTTAATGGACGGTACCACTCGCGATGCCTGGCCGATATTCACGGCCAGATCGAGCAGGGACTCATTGTCACCGGCATAGCCGCCAAACGCGAAACCGCCGCTGGCAACCTGGGCGGCAGGCAAACCGATCTCATGGCGGATGTTGCTGATCCACGCCGAGCCGCCATTCATCGCCAGGCCATTGCTGTTGCAGTACAGACCATAAGTCGGGTTGGTGCCGAGCCGGACATAGGTGGGGCCGCTTTCAAACGCACAGGCGTGGCCGGGCGCCGGCGCAGTGGTCTGCAATGCACTCAGGCTGGCATACGGGGTATCCATGGTGTAGGCGGCGCCACCGTCCCAGGCGGTCAACAGTCCTGGCACGGATACCGGGTTTTCATGTACCAGGTAGATTTGCTTGGCCGCATCGACCAGCACCGCCGGGATCAGTAGCGCGTCGCCATACAGGCGCGGTTTGAGCGTGCCAGTCAGCGATGCCGGCCCTTCCAGCCCGCCGGTGCCGGCAAAGGCATTGGGGCACGCGGGGCGGTCCAGGTAGCTGAGCATGTCGCGCAGGGTGATGCGCAGCTCGTCAAAATCGACGCTGATCCGCTCCATCTGTGTCACCAGTACGGTGGTCCAGCCGGAAGGGTACGGTGCCGCCTCGTCATCGC
>CALMFQ010000133.1 GCA_937863215.1 uncultured Pseudomonadota bacterium | reverse complement strand
CGAAAGCGGCTTTGTCTCTTTTCCGCTGATCGGGCTGGTCAAGGCTGCCGGCGTGCCGGCCGCCGGGCTGGAGCTGAAAATTGCCGACGCGCTGAAAAAGGGCGGTTTCGTCAACAAGCCGGAAGTCTCGGCGCTGATCACCCAGTTCCGCAGCAAGCAGGTTTCGGTATTGGGGCAGGTCAACCGTCCCGGCAAATTCAATCTGGAAAGCAGCAGCAACGTTGCCGACCTGCTGGCGCTGGCCGGCGGCACGCTGGCCAATGTCGCAGCCGATGAAATCGTGCTGATCCAGCAACGCAACGGCAAAACCATCCGCAAATCGATCGATCTGCTGGCGCTGTTCAATCAGGCCGATCTGTCGCTGAACGAGAAGGTCGACAACGGCGACGTGATTTTCGTCCCGCGCGCACCGATGTTTTACGTCTACGGCGAAGTCAACCGTCCCGGCGTGTACCGTCTGGAGCGCGGCATGAGCGTGGCGCAGGCGATCGCCGCCGGCGGCGGCCTGACAGCGCGCGGCAGCGATTCGCGGCTGCAGGTCAAGCGCCACAACGACGACGGCAAGCTCGCTACCAACTCGATCCAGCTCGACGACGCTCTGCGCATCGACGATGTGCTGGTGGTGAAGGAACGCGTGTTCTGATCCGGAACGGGCCGCTGCGAGCGAGTGCGGCGCCCGCCTGGCATATCCATTGGCTGCAAGCCGCTCTGGGACTGGCCTGCAGGCAAGGCTGCAAGCCCCGTCGCTATTGGGCTGCAGGCCCGCGGCCCGAGATGGCTGCGGCAATCCGGCTGGCCGGCTCAAAACAGCCGCTGCCGATATTTCCTGGCTCCGGCACCATCAGGCCAGCGTCAGACAACGAATACAATCAACCCTGGAAATCTTCGCATGTCCTTTTCCCAGTTCCTCAACATCCTGCGCGCGCGCAAATGGGTGGTGCTGCTGTGCCTGCTGGTCGTGGTCGGCACCGCCGCCACGCTCAGCCTGCTGTGGCCGAAGTCGTACCTGGCCACTTCGTCGGTGCTGGTCGATGTCAAGGGCGCCGATCCGCTGACCGGTGCCTACGCACCGGGCGCCTTGCTGCCCGGCTACATGGCAACGCAGGTGGACGTGCTCACCAGCCACACTGTTGCCGTCAAGGTAGTGGAAAAACTGCACCTGACCGATAACGCCACGATTCGCCGGCAATGGCAGGACGATACCCAGGGCAAGGGCGACATCAACTACTGGCTGGCCGACTTGCTGCTGAAGAAGCTGGACGTCAAGCCGTCGCGTGAAAGCAGCGTGATCGAAATCAACTTC
>CALMFQ010000132.1 GCA_937863215.1 uncultured Pseudomonadota bacterium | reverse complement strand
CATAGGTTTCTGCCGGAGTCTCGCCCGACCCCCAGACAGCGGCGGGCGAACGCCCGACGACCTCGTCCAGCGTATAGCCGCTGATGCGGGTAAAGGCCGGGTTGACATATTCGATGCGCCGCTGCCCGTTGACGATGATTACCGAACTCGGGCTGTGCTCCACCGCCAGCGACAGCTTCAGCAGCTGCTCTTCGATCTGTTTGCGCAAGGTGATATCGCGGCTCATGCCGCGATATCCGCGCAGCTCGCCATTGCGGGCACACACTGCAATGCCGTTGGAGCGGAAATAACGCACCCGCCCTTGCTTGTCGAGCAAGCAGAATTCCATGTCCACCAGTGGCCTGCCGCGTTTCAGAATGGCAGCAAACTGCGGCTCGAACCGGGCAATCTCGTCGGCCGGCATGATGTCGGTCAGTTGCTTGCCCAGCATGTCCGCCGGGATATAGCCGAGATGCTGCTCGATATTGGCGGAAACGAAACTGAAATGCCCACGCTGATCCAGCTCCCAGATCCAGTCCGAGGTAACTGCCGCCATATCGTTGAAACGTTGCTCGCTCTGACGGAGGTGCCGCTGCTGGCGCCGATGCATGGCCAATCCGCCAAACACGATCACGGCCAGCGACATCACGCTGGAAAACACCAGCCCCGCCAGATTCCACCAGGTATGGACCAGCGCCTCGCGCCGGTCGACTTTCGCCAGAACCTGCCACGGCAGCCGCTGCAGCTGCACGCCATAGGCGAATACCTCGCGCCCGCGGTAATCCTTGCCCTGCTGCAGCTGCCCCAGCGCCAGAGCGCCGCGCGACAGGCGTGCCGCCATCGCGTCGCTGGTCAGCGGCAGATGGGTTTCGAAGATTCCCGCATCGCCATGCTGCAACTGATTCAGGTAATGCACCTGCAAGCCATCGCGGCGATACAGCAACACTTCGCCACTGTCGCTTTTGTTCGGCCAGGTAGCTATCTCGCCGATGATCGAATGTGCCACATCGGTCTGCAACACAATCGCCAGCGCACCGGTATCCGGCGATCGCGCCAGCGGTACGACGAAATCGAGGCGCAACGCTGCAGGGCCATGCTGCCGGGCAGCCGGCTGACGGTACAGATCGCTGCATATGGCCCGCTGCTCGCGCAGCGCCCGCTGGACCGACTGCTGCAACGCCGGCAGCGGCGACGACGCAGCATCCTTGCCGACAGTCAGTATCGTTGTTCCTTGCCGGTCAACGAGACTCACATTCCGGTAACCGCGGCTGCCAACCCATGCCTGCAGTCGCTGGCACAGTTCGGCCAGTGCCGTGTCATCCTGTTGTACACGCCAGCGCTTGAGCAATTGCGGCAGATAGGTATCGCCAAGCACCTGGCTGGCGTCGCCGAAACGCTCGTCCAGCCACAAGTCCAGCTGCTGCCGTTTGAGGCTGGCCACGGCTGCCAGCTTGAAGCGTGTATCCTCCTGCTCTTCTTCGATGATCACGCCGCCACTGATCACGCTGATGACCAGAACCAGCAGCGCGGTCAACGACATTCCCCAGATCAGCGGAACAGGAAAATCGCCG
>CALMFQ010000131.1 GCA_937863215.1 uncultured Pseudomonadota bacterium | reverse complement strand
CGGCCGTGGCGCGGCAATAAACAATTTCACCGCAAACCGGCAAACTGACTTAACATCGTTAAATCCATCGTTGTGCCGGGCTCCGCAATCGCTGCCGGAGCCGCATCCGGAAAGGAATTGCGCGTGACAACCTCCCCCTACCGCCCGGTTTCCCAGCAGGGCTGGCACCAGCTACGCGGCGCCGTGGCGCTGACTGGCACCGGCTTCCAGCGCGTGACCCACCGTGTGCAACAGATGCATGAACGCATTGCCGAAGTATCGTTCCGCAACCTGTCGCGTGCACCGCTGGTCAATGTCGGCAGCGCCGCAGTCAAACCGCTGCACGACGGCATCACCAGCGGCGTGTACGGCGCCGTGCGCGGCATTGGCGGCGTGGCGTTCCGGCTACTGGACGGATTGCTGCAGCGGGCCGAGCAAAGCCACCTGCGGCAGCTGCGCCCGGCCAACATGCCGGCACCGCTGCTGAGCGCAGTGAACGGTGCTTTCGGCGACTACCTGCTGCGCCAGCGCAACCCGCTGGCGTTACGCATGGGCTTCTACCATCACGGCAAACCGCTGCAAATGACGCAAGCTGCGCTGCACGCCCTGTATCCGCAGGCCAGTGGCAATGTCGTCGTCTTCATCCATGGGCTATGCTGCGACGAGAGCTCATGGCAATTCTTCAGCAGTGGCGAGCACGCCGGCAATCACCCCTATGCCGAACTGCTGGCACAGCAGGGTTACACGCCGTTCTTCCTGCGCTACAACACCGGAATCAGCATTGAACAGAACGGCCGCCTGCTGGCGCAGATGCTGAACAAGTTGTATGCCGCCTATCCGCAACCGCTGGCCAGGCTGGTATTGATCGGCCACAGCATGGGCGGACTGGTGGCGCGCGCAGCCTGCAGCCACGGCGTGGCCAGCGCTGCCGCATGGAGCGACAGGATCAGCCATGTATTCTGTCTCGGCTCGCCGCACCTCGGCGCACCGCTGGAAAAAGTGGCGCATCTCGGCACCCGGCTGATGCAGGCGTTCGACGTGACCCAGCCGCTGGCGGAAATGATCGACGACCGTAGCACCGGCATCAAGGATCTGCGCCACGGCAAATCCGCACGCAAACGCCCGCCGCTACCGGCCCACGTCCCGATGCGTCCGCCACAGGCACATTTTCACTTCATCGGCAGCACCATGGGGCTGCGCCGCGGCAACCCGCTGACCAAATGGCTGGGCGACGGACTGGTGCGGCTCGACAGCGCCACCGCCGATCATCTGGCCGACGATGTCAGCGTGCTGGAGGGGCTGAACCATATGCAGCTGCTCAATCATCCACGTGTTTATGCGATCCTGGCACAGCGACTCGGGCTGACCGAAGCGACAGCGCAGTAATTCACATTTCTTTAAGCTGCATCGGCTTTCGAGCATGTATAATCCAACCAGTTTGCCGCGCCGTAGCGCGGTTTTTACGGATCTCCAAGCAATGGACTCTAGTAGTAGTTCGCCACACCCTGTGCAGCGAAACCACGATTAACCCCGCGGGCGTCTTAGCCGTTGCCCGCGTTCGACGGGTAACAAGACGCCATGAACGTCAGCGAACAGAAACCGCAGGAAAGCCTGCAGGATAGCCTGCATCTGGTGCAACGCCTGTTGCACCGCCACAAGCTGGTCGAAGACCTGGTCCACAAGCAGGACATGCCCAAGCATGACCTGGTGGAAACGCTGGTACACCGGCAAAACCTCACCGAACTCCAGGCCAAGCTGCAACAACTGCACCCGGCCGACGTAGCCCACATCCTCGAAGCATTGCCACCGGAAGACCGCCTGACGGTTTGGGAACTGGTCAGCCCGGACGACGAAGGCGACATCCTGCTGGAAGTCGCGGATGCCGTGCGCGAATCGCTGCTGGCAACGATGGACAGCGACGAGATCATCGCCGCCACCGAGCAGCTGGATGCCGACGAAATCGCCGATCTGGCGCCGGATCTGCCGCGCGAGGTGGTGCACGAGCTGATGGATTCGCTCGAACAGGAAGAGCGTGAGCAACTGCAATCGGCGCTGTCCTACGACGAAGACCAGGTCGGCTCGGTGATGGACTTCGAGATGGTAACGATCCGCGAAGATGTGACGCTGGAAGTGGTGTTGCGTTACCTGCGCCGCTTCGACGAACTACCCGGCCATACCGACAAGCTGTTCGTGGTCGACAAGAACGAGACGCTGAAAGGCGTGCTGCACCTGAAAACGCTGCTGGTATCCGACCCCGAGAGTAGTGTATCGGCGTTGATGGCAACCGATGTGGTCACCTTTCGCGGCACCGACGATACCGGCGAAGCGGCACAGGCATTCGAACGCTACGATCTGGTCTCGGCACCGGTGATCGACATGCACAACAAGCTGATCGGCCGCCTGACCGTGGACATGATGGTGGACGTAATCCGCGAAGAATCCGAATCCGAAGTACTGAGTCTGGCCGGCCTGCGCGAAGAAGAAGACATGTTCTCGTCGGTGTGGAAATCGGCGCAGAACCGCTGGCCATGGGTTGCGCTGAACCTGTGCACCGCATTCATCGCCTCGCGCGTCATCGGCGCGTTTGAAGGCACCATCGCCCAGATCGTCGCGCTGGCGACATTGATGCCGATCGTCTCCGGCATCGGCGGCAATACCGGCACCCAGACATCGACACTGATCATCCGCGCCATCGCACTGGGTCAGATCACCAGCGGCACCACGCGCCGGCTGATGCTGAAGGAATCGGGCATTGCGCTGCTCAACGGCGTGGTGTGGGGCAGCGTACTCGGCGTGGTGGCATGGATGCTGTACAAGAAATGGACCATCGGCCTGCTGATGATGGCGGCGATGACGCTGAACCTGCAGGTCGCCGCACTGGTCGGCATTCTGGTGCCGATCAGCATGCACAAGCTGGGTCGCGATCCCGCTTTCGGTTCCAGCGTGCTACTGACATTCAGCACCGACAGTATGGGATTTTTCATTTTCCTCGGACTGGCGACGCTGTTCCTGCTGTAAAAACAAAAATCCCCGGCGAGCCGGGGATTGTTCATTCGTAGGCACCGAGGCGGCGTTGTTCCAGCTCGGAAAAGCGCTGCTGGCGCAATTGTGCCACCGCGGTCTGCCGATCCGCTTCTGCCAACTGGGTATTGGCCAGCAATCTGGCCCGTTCTGCCAGATAGGCGCTGATGCGCTGGCGCCAATCCGCCTCCTCGCGATCAAGCGCCGCCAGCCGCTGCGCCGCCGCCTCGCCGGCAGTCTCGACGCGCAGCTGCTGAATCTGCGCCTCGTTCGCCCCCTGCGCCTTGGCGGCATCCACCTTGGCGGCAAGCAACAGGTGCTGTACCGGCGCTTCGCGCTCGCGCCGCTGTTCCGGCGTCAGGCGTGCGTCCAGCTGTGCCAGACTGGCGGCTTTCTGTTCCGCACTGAGTGCAGCATTCTGCTGGATCGCCAGCCGCTCCAGAGCCTGGCTGGCTTGCGCATCGGCTGGGCCGAACAGCGCCTCCATCTCCAGCGGCGTGAAATAGCGGCTGCGCACCGCCTTGATTGCCGCCAACCGTTCGCGAATCGCCTCCAGCGACTGGCCGTTGATTCCCGGCGTACGCTCCAGCTGCACCAGCGCCTGTTTGAAATCGAGATAGCGGGCCAGTATCTGCTTCGCACGTGCCGCCGCTTCCGGTTTCAGTTCGCGCTGCAGATCGCGTTCGATCTCGGCACGGATGTCCGCCACACTGCGCTCGCCTACCGCGGCCAGATAATAGTCAAAGCGTTGCAGCAGCTCCGGATTCAGCTGCAGTTCGCCGTTGCCGGCGGCAACCGCACCATCCGGCTGCGTGCCGGCGAACGAACGGGCAAACGGCGCCGAACCGGACGGCACGCCGCTGGTCGCAGCCGCACCGGGCAAGGACTCATCCGGCACGATGCTGGAGTTGACATACCAGACCGACGCAGCAGCCAGCGCCAGAACGATGGCTGCCGCCGTGCCGGCGATACGACGATCCATGCTTACAGTCCGGCGTTCTTCAGACGGTTGGCCTGCTGGCGATACAGACTGACCGGGCTGGTTTCGAACAGATTGACGATGCCGAACAGTTGATTCACCTCGTCCAGATGATTCATCGAATAGTTATCGCGAATCACTTGCCCCAGATGGCTGGAGCAAGTGCCCACCAGACCGTCGTTGGCAGCACCGAGGAATGCCAGCGAAGTCAGCCCCAGCGCGGCATCGCTCAGATCGAACACATTGGTCAGCTGGCTGCCGCCGCTCCACGAGTAATAACGCACACCACGCGCCGAATAGGCGCCCTCGCCACACGCCGTGGTCGGCACACCCTCCGGATATTTGGCATTGAATCTGGTGGCACCGGCGGTGGTCAGCGAATCCAGCGCAGCGGTCGACTGCTGTGGCAGGCTGCCGCCACCCGAGGCAAGGCTGATCACAGTTGCCAGGCCGTTGGCGATGGATTTGGCAACGGTTTCGCTGAACGAGCCAGCCGGTGCGACACCGCGAATCACGTCGGCAACTTTCGACCCCTTGTTGACACCGCCGACGCTGGTCACCGACGCTACCAGATCCGGCCGCACCGATGCCACATAACGCGTGGTCGGGCCGCCATGGCTATGGCCGATCAGATTCACCTTGGCGGCACCGGTCAGCGCCAGAATCTGCTTCACCTGCGCCAGCAACTGCTCGCCACGCACTTCCGAGCTGTTGGCCGCTGAAACCTGGGCGACGAACACCTGGGCACCGTCGGCACGCAGCGCGGACGGCACACCGTAAAAATAATCGATGCCGAGCGCGGTATCGAAACCGAACAGGCCGTGCACCAGCACGATCGGATATTTGGTCTGGGTATAGCCGGCAGCGGCGGCCGGCTGGGACAAGGTAAATGCGCTGGCAAGCGCAAGGGTACAAACACCCAACATGCGTTTCATTTGAATTCTCCTCGTAGTGTTATCTTTCGGTCATTTATTGGTTGACCGTGAGATAAGCCTATGACATGGCAGGAGAACTGTAAAGAGCAATTGCTCTAGAAAATCATCGGATTTTGCTAACAGCCCAGCGAATCCGATAGATATTTTCGACAATCGTAATATGCCATTTATCTGAACATCTGTTGTCTGGCGCATCGCAGCACCAGCTCCGCCAGCACATTACCAATTTCGGATAAACAAAAATCGAACCGGCAGTTTCGAAAAACATCGAAATCGACTGGAAACGCAAACAACCTTCAATCGTCGCAGGCAAATAATAAAGGCTTCCGATTACGGAAGCCTTTTACTGTGGCACCTTGCGGCACAGACGGAGGAATCAGGGTAATTCGTCGAGCGCCGCTTCGAGATGAGCCTGATCCGCCCATTGCAGCAATTGCCAGTTGCCTGCGCTATGACTGAGCCAGTTCAGCGCCGCATTGGGGATGCCGAAATCGCGCGGCGCCGCCATATCCAGCCCGGTGGCAAGGCGATAGACGATGTCCAGCACGCCGCCGTGGGTAACGATCAGCACCGTCTGGCCGGGATGGTCCGCGGCGATTTGCAACAGGCAAGCCTGCACCCGCTCGCGGTGCTGCAGCAGCGACTCGCCGTCGTCCAGAATGGCATAGCCCGGATCGCGTACCTTGAAACGCGCATAGTCGGCAGGAAAATGGTGCTCGGCCTCGCCGTAGGTCAACCCCTGGAAAGCGCCGAAATGGCGTTCGCGCAAGGCGCTGCGTAAATGGATCGGCAAATCCAGCAGTTGGGCGGCATAGCGTGCCGTTTGCAGGGTGCGGATCAGATCGCTGCAATACAGCGCATCGAAACGATGCCCGCGCAATCCATGTGCCGTGGCCTCTGCCTGCGCCAGCCCGATCTGGTTCAGCGGCGTGTCGATATGCCCCTGCAGGCGACGCTGCACATTCCAGTCGGTCTCACCATGGCGAACGAAACAGAAACGGGTAGACATATGCGAAATCAGATCAAATTTGGGGGCGTGCAGATTGTAGCGGTTTATTGCATCGCAGCAAACAAAATCGTTGCCGGGACAGCCACTTGAGCGAAGGCTGCCCCATGCAAGAATACGGCGGCACAATCGGTGCCGCCGCGAGCCACCAAGGCCGGACTTCCGTCAGGCTGCCTTGCGACGTTTCGATGCGGCCAAGCCCAGCGCGCCAATGCCCAGCAAAGCCAGCAGGCCCGGCTCCGGAACGCGGTTATCGGCGCCATCGGTGAAAGTGGCAGTGAACGCGAAATCGCCGGGGAACCATTTTTCCCAGTTCTGGCTGGTCAGTGCGGCGAAATTGCCGCCGTCGTTGAACCAGTAGAAATCGCCATCGGCATAGCTAGCGGCATCCACGCTGGCAAAAACACCCGTGCCAGCGCCATTGTTGGCCGCGTAAAGCTCCGAGATGCTCAGGAACAGGACATAATCCTGACCATTGGTAACAGCGGCGCCACCGGTGCTGAAAGCCACACTGTTGAAGCCACTGCCATTATCGCTGGTGACGCCGCTGGTAAACAGGGCCGGGCCGGTCGCCTTGACGCCATCCCATGCGTAGGCATAGGCCTTGAACTGCAATGTGTCCGGCAGATCGACGATGAACGAGAACGAATCGAGCTGCGAGCCGCTCGCCTTGACCACCTGACCATAGGTAGAGGTGTTCGGCGAGCCGAAAGGCTGCAGCGCGTCGCTGCCATTCCAGGCAGCAGTGGTATCGACTACCGCAGCCGAAGCAGCAGCGGCGCTGGCAAACAATGCGGCAGAAACAAGCGTTTTGCGAATCATGATTTATATGCTTTCTTGTCTGAATTATTCAGTCCGGGAACACCCGTATCACATATCCGCATCAAGCAATACATATGCCAGCAATATAAATGCATGATATTGCTGACGATTCAACCATCGCATGCCTACAGCATGTAAAATATCCCGACAAATTGCCATCTGAATACATCTGCCTTGGATACTTACCGCTCTCTGTTGCGCCAATCCGGACTGGACCCCATCGACGCCCGCCTGCTGCTGCTGCATGTGTTGCAGCGCGATCATGCGTGGCTGATCAGCCATCGCGACGACAGCGCCGACAGCGCACACGCCGCTGCATTCCGCCAATTGCAGGCCCGGCGCCTGGCCGGAGAGCCGGTTGCGTACCTGCTGGGCGAACGCGAGTTCTACAGCCGCATGTTCAGGATTACGCCGGACGTGCTGATTCCACGCCCGGAAACCGAATTGCTGGTGGAACTGGCATTGGCGCATGCGCCGCAATCCGGCACCGTGCGCGCGCTCGATCTGGGCACCGGCAGCGGCATCGTCGCACTGACGCTGGCGCTGGAACAGCCGGCATGGCAGGTGGATGCCGTCGATTGCTCGCCAGCCGCGCTGACCGTAGCCAGCGACAATGCCCAACGCCTCGGCGCGGCCAATGTGCGCCTGCGCCACAGCGACTGGTATGGCTCGCTGGCGAGCGACGAGCGCTTTCACCTGATCGTATCCAACCCGCCGTACATCCACGCCAGCGATCCGCATCTTGCTCAGGGCGATCTGCGCTTCGAGCCGGCCGGAGCGCTTACCGACCATGCCGACGGCCTCAGCTGCATTCGCGCCATCATCGACGGCGCCCGGCGCCATTTGTTGCCGCAAGGCTGGCTGCTGTTCGAACACGGTTACGATCAGGCGACCGAATGCCGCAGATTGCTGGCGCAGGCGGGTTTCGGACAAGTGGCGTCGGTCAGCGATCTGGCCGGAATCGAACGGGTGACGCTGGGCCGGTTGCCAGCC
>CALMFQ010000130.1 GCA_937863215.1 uncultured Pseudomonadota bacterium | reverse complement strand
AGTCCTGGATAGCACCTGATGCATGGGCAACTTGTTTTTGGGCTAGGGCATTATGTTCCTTGAGCTCATCACCTACCAGCGTTTCTCCAGCAATCACCCTGTCATTCAGGCTCTTCAGTCTGGCATCATCAGCCTCGCGTGCTGCAAATGCCTCCGGTTGGGCTGCCGTCGTCTGCGTATCTGGAGCCGCAATTTCCCGTACGGTCGCAATGATCTCGGCATTTTTTGCTGCATCGACAGGCGTACCGCCCCCCTGCTCTTTCCGCAGATCGCGCAAAAACTTGTGAATATCTTCGCGTGTAATTTTGTGCTCTGTGCGATATGTGTCTTGTAGGTGGGGTACTTGAGATGCGTAGCCACGCAGAGTCTGCAAATCCCTGTGCACACCCTGCCCCATCCCTACCGCCGCACCAATTCCAGCGCCTGCCGCCCCGCCACCTGCAGCGCCCGACAAAATACGACGCAAAATACCACCAGGAGTCTTTTCGCCGCGCATGTAGCCGTAAATGCCATTACTGACAGCTCCTACGCCAGCACCGATGGCCGCTCCACCTAGTGCGCGCGATTTGGTCAAATCACCCGTCAGGTAATGCTTCAGCGCCTCAATGTCGAAAGCCCGCTTTTCCCATCCGCAAGCCACCAACGCTATTTGTGCGGGCGACATAGCTAATTGGGACGATGCAAATATTCTGGTGGCTGCAGCAGACTCCCCACCGGATCACTACCGCGGGCGGCGCGGCGTGCTGCCATCCAGTTTTCGAGGTTGGACTGATTCGTGAATAATCCGATTCCGCCATTCTGCGAACGTGGCATGAAACTGGGTAGCGGTACTGCATCATCTGGGCGTATCACTGATCCGAATAAGGGACTCAGTCCGGCCGAAGACCGAATAGCGTCAATATCCGACGCAGATGTCGCCGGGCCGGTACGCCCCGGAACATACTGGGATGCATCCAGTTGTGGCGGAGCCTTTTGAAATCCTGGGCTGCCGAAATCCGGATTCATGTATCGGCTCTTCACGGCTGTTGGGCCGCGGTTGATATCGTAATCTGTGGGCAAATCCGCATACGCTGACAAATACTTCGGCAGCGATCCACCTGTTGGAAAAATCTTGGGAACCTCGCCTTTTGCGCGCTCTCCAGCTTGGACCTGCTCCCGCAAATGCTGCTGAAGATGCGGAAGGGCCATACCGCCCAGACCGCCACCCAATCCGCCGAGCAGCAAACCATTCAGGATCGACGGTGCCGTGCCGTTACGCTTGTCGCGTTCGGATGCGAACAGGCGGCGGATGCCCTGAATGCCACCCAACGATAGGGCACCGATGAGAGCTCCGGGAAGCGCGTTGGAAAAATTGGGAGCGGCCTGCTTGGTATGCTGAATCAGCGCCGTCTCGTGGTCGAGCGTGACGGCCGCTAGGGCCAACTTGGAAGGGGATGGACTGGACATTCCCAACTGTGGTCAAATTTTACCGCGCTGGCAAGCAGGACCATGTTGGAGCTAAAGGGGAGCGCTCCCGTGTGCCGGCGAGCTGGGACTCACCGGCACACGAGTTGTCGCTACTTCCTGACCGGAGGCATGGTGACCTCCAGCTGGCGCTCCGCCGCAGCGGAGCGATCCGCCATTTTGGCCTCTTCGCCCTTGTCACGGAACTCTGCTTCCGTGGTGGTAATTGCCCGTCGCAGGCAATCCTTCCTCCAGGCCTCCTCGGCCTTATCCGCCGCCAGGGCGGGCTGGGCCTTGACCCAAGCCTCCCTGGCCTTCTCGTCCGTCCGCAACCGCCACCACAAGGTGGAGGTTGCCTGCTCGAGCGGAATGGCTGCAACCATTCCGTGGACAGAGGCGATGGCCTCCTCTGTCTTGCGAGCGTCGAAGAACGCCCGCGTAGCCTCCCGGAGCTTCGGGGAGGCCATACTGTCCAGGGCACCCTGGACAGCGAGCCGGCGGATCACCGCCGGCAATGCTTCGAGCTGAGGCTCGAAGCTCTCCAGAAGCCCGACGATGGGCTTCTGGATTCGGGCCTGCTGCGCCAACAGGCCCGCGGCTTCAACCGACG
>CALMFQ010000129.1 GCA_937863215.1 uncultured Pseudomonadota bacterium | reverse complement strand
GCTTGACGATGTTGCTGACCTCGAGGCTGACCTTGATGCCGACATCGCTGTCCAGATACACCTGCGGCTCCACTTCCAGCAGCACGCCGACGTCGAGATAGTTGACGTTCTCCGAAATCGCGCCGCTGGTGCCGTTGGTGGTGGTGGTGACCACCGGTACCCGGTCGCCGACGTGAACCTTGGCTTTTTCGCGGTTTTTCACCCGGATACGCGGATTGGCGAGGATGTTGGTCGCGCCGGTGGTGTTCTTGATGTGCAGCACTGCCGCCGGATCGCCGACATTGACGTTGACCAGATTGCTGTTGAAATGACGCAGCTGATCCCAGCTCAATGAGCCCGATGTGGTCGTTGCCGTACCGGTCGTGCTGTCACCGCTGCTAACAGGATTGACGCTGAACGACAGTTTCTCCGGGAACTGCGCGCCCAGATTCATCAGGAAGTCAGACGATACCTCCAGCACCTCGACATCCAGCACGACTTCTGATTCGGCCAGGTCGTGCGAGGAAATCAGTTTCTCCGCCACGCGGATCGCTTCCGGTGTATCGCGCATCACCAGCAGGTTGAGCCGCTCGTCGATATACACATCACGCGTCTTGACCACCGTCTTGATCAGGTTCAACGTCTGCTTCGGATCAGCATTGCCGAGATAGAAGCTCTTCACCACCAGTTCCTGGTATTCCTTCTGCTTTGCTGGCTGGTTCGGGTAGATCAGCAGCGTTGAGTCGTTGAGCACCTTCTTTTCCAGCTGGTTGGTGGCCAGCAACACGTTGATCGCGTCTTCCACCGAGGTGTTGCGAGCGAAAATCGTTGCCTTCTGATCGCCGCGCAGGTCGCGGTCGAAAATGAAACTGACGCCGGCGCTGCGCGAAATCACTTCAAAAATCGATTGCAGCGGCGCATTACGGAATTCCAGCGTAATCGGCTTTTTCAATGCGGCCTTCAGCGGGCTGCTGGCCATGGCCTCGCGGTTGCGCGCGGCGTCGATCAGGCGTTTCAGGTTTTTCGCCTTGGTATGTGCCGGGTTTTCGCTGAGTATCAGATTCAGCGCATCCAGCGCTGCGTCGAAATCCTTTTTCTTGTTTGCCTGCTCGGCTTCGGCCAGCAGTTTGGTGTGGTTGCGGTCTCGCTCGATCAGCTCCAGGCCGGCCTTGGCACGTGCCGAGCCGGGCTGGAATTTGAGCGCTTTGTTGTAGAGGATTGCAGCATTGGCGAAATCCTCCACCAGCCGGTAATTGTCGGCATCGGCGATCAGGCGCGCTGCCTGGCGCTCCTGCAGATTGCTCAGCGCCATCTTGTATTCGGCATTGTGCGGATAGTCGATGCTCAGCTGCGTCAGCTTGGTCATCGCCTCATCCTGCTTGCCGTCGGCCTGCAGACGCTTGGCTTCCCAGTAATGGTAATCGTTGGCGCAACCGGTGAGCAGGCCGAGCAATACGAGCCAGGTCAAGGTTATTTTTGTTTTCACGGCGATTCCCCAAATACCAATGTCTGAGTCTGGTTGAGCGGCATGTAGGTGAACACCGCCATATTGTTGTTGATGCGGTCGAGCCGGTAGCTGCCGGCCACAGTGTCGCCGGTTTTCAGCGCGATGCTGTCGCCGTTGAAGCTGACGAACAGCAGCTCGGCGGTACCGTCCTGCATCCGGCCCAGATAGTGCAGCGGCAATGGCGGCGCCATTGGCGGCGCAGGCGGGGGCGGCGGCTCCGGTTTCTTCGGCTTGGCCGGCAACGCCGCCTGCGTCGGGTCGGCCGGTGGTGGCGGCGCTGCGATCACGCTGACGGCAAACAGGTTGACTTC
>CALMFQ010000128.1 GCA_937863215.1 uncultured Pseudomonadota bacterium | reverse complement strand
ACCTTGCCGGCTTCCATCGGCCCGCCGGAAACGAAAATCACCGGGATGTTCAGGCGCAGCGCCGCCATCAGCATGCCGGGGGTGATCTTGTCGCAGTTGGAGATGCACACCAGCGCGTCGGCGGTGTGGCCGTTGACCATGTATTCGACCGAATCGGCAATCAGGTCGCGGCTCGGCAGCGAATACAGCATGCCGCTGTGGCCCATGGCAATACCGTCGTCGATGGCGATGGTGTTGAATTCCTTGGCAATGCCGCCGGCTTTTTCGATCTCGCGTGCCACCAGCTGGCCCATATTGTGCAGGTGCACGTGGCCCGGCACGAACTGGGTGAAGGAGTTGGCGATGGCAATGATCGGTTTGCCGAAATCGCCGTCTTTCATGCCGGTGGCGCGCCACAATGCGCGGGCACCGGCCATGTTGCGGCCGTGGGTGGAGGTGCGGGAACGATAAGCAGGCATGACTACCTCAACTGGTCAGAGCGTGAATTCGGAGCGAATTGGCCGCCCATGCGCCAATTCAAAGCCAAGATTGTAGCAAAAACATGCGCCTGCGCGCCGCAGCAATAAAAATGGCGTGCCGTGGCACGCCGCGATCGCGGGGGCGCGGCAGAATCAGGGCGCGCGCTTGCGCAGTGCTACGCCAACCATGCCGAGGCCTGCCAGCATCATGGCGTAGGTTTCCGGTTCCGGCACCGGGGCGGCTGAGCCAAGTGCTTGGATTTCGGAAACCGAGTATTTGCCGTCGCCATTTTTTGCACCGAAGCGAAGCTTGGAAACATTCTGTATGGCGGTTGTTGATATGTTACGGGTGACCATGCCTTGACGGTAATCCAACGACTGAGGAACCGTGGCGGCTTCGACCCATTTGCCTTTTGAGTAGGCTTGCAGAAAATAGGTGTCATTGCCATCGGCCTGAACCAAGAAGCTATTCAGGTTGAAGTTGCCGCCTAGATCAATTTCAACGGCATTGTCTTGTTCGTGACCATGCCACCATACGGTGTTATAGCTCCAGCGGTGGTTGCCACTGAATGTTATCCCATCGGTCAAAGAGCTGGGGCTGGCGAAAATCAGAGGTTGCCCAAAGCTGCTTGGATTGCCACTACCCGACGCAGTGCCAAACACCCCTGTTAAGGTTACCGTTTTGTTGAGCGCAACATTGCTGTCTAGCGCCATGGCTGGCGCAGTGATGGTTGCCAGTAGCGCCGTGGTAATGAATTTTGATAAAACGGCCATTTTTTCTTTCTCCCTTTTTGAGCGGGTTATGTCGCTCATTTTTATGAGAAAAGAATGCTAGGTCTGGGGTGAGTGTATGTCAATGGCAATATTTGGTGGTGTCGATTGCATTGAAAGGCGGCGTGGCGTGCCTGCCTACTCCGAGGACAAGTTCAAAAGCTCATGGCAAGCCCCACCGATGTACCAGAGACGCCTTTGGCAAACATATAGCGCCCGACAATCCGGGTGCGGGTGATGATGTCATAGGCGCTGCTGTCGAATTCAATACCCAGGCCCGCAGTAGACAGATAGTTAAATCCGAGCACACCTGCCTGGCTGCCAAGATAGCGGGTGTGAGATCCTTCCAGTTTGTGGGTTGGGTGGAGCAAAGCGATACCCGACATCGGCATGGACGCTTGCGAGGGAGCGATGGGTATCGCTGCGTTTCTCCCATCCTGCAAAAGGCGCTTATTTTCGCGGCGCTGGAGCAGCAGGAGGGCGCCGTCAGCCGACGGCGAAATTCCTTCATCCGCGCTGTGTATAATCGCCGCTTCGCTTCGTCCTGCCCAAGGCTTTCATCATGATGATTCATCCGCAATTCAACCCCGTGGCGCTGTCGCTCGGGCCGCTGGCAATCCGCTGGTACGGCCTGATGTACCTGCTGGCATTCGCGCTGTTCCTGCTGCTC
>CALMFQ010000127.1 GCA_937863215.1 uncultured Pseudomonadota bacterium | reverse complement strand
CTGATTTTTGCCGATGTCGATCATTTCAAGAAATACAACGACCACTATGGCCACCAGGCCGGCGACGATTGCCTGCGTCAGGTCGCGCAGGCGATGGCGCAGCAGCTGCGGCGTCCGGCCGACCTGCTGGCGCGCTACGGCGGCGAGGAATTCGTCGTGCTGCTGCCGGGCACTTCGCTGAGCGGCGCGGTATTCATTGCCGAAAGCATGCGCGTTGCGGTGGAGCAGGCCGGCATTCCGCATGCGGCATCCGATACCGCATCCTATGTCACGCTGTCGCTCGGCGTGGCGTCGATCGTGCCGACCGAAGCCATGGCCGAAGGCTTTCTTATCTACGGTGCCGATCAGGCGTTGTACATCGCCAAAAAATCCGGCCGCAACCGGGTGCACGGCAACCCGCTGTAATCGCCGCCGGGCACACCATGCCGGCCGGGTAACTCATCCGCGGCACAGGACATGCAGCGCATGCCGCCATGATCGCCTAATATCAAAAAAAGTGGCGGACAGGCATGTTGCGAATCATCTTGTTTTTTCTTTTGCTGGTGTTGCATGGCGCGAGCCATGCGGCATCGTTGCAACTTGGCGTTGTGCCATACCTGTCGGCACGCTCGCTGCTGCTCGAACATGCGCCGCTGAAAAGCTTTCTCGAAAGCCGGCTGCACCAGCCGGTCAACCTTGGTAGCGCACGCAATCCCGACCTGTTTGTCGGCCGCGTGGTCGGCGGAGAATTCGATGTCGCGCTGTTGCCGCCGCATATCGCGCGTCTGCTGCAAAGCGATTACGGCTACCTGCCGCTGCAGGGCATCCGCGCGGATTTCTACGCGCTGGTGCTGGTAAACAAGCAGGATCCGGCGGTGAACATTGCCGACCTGAAAGGACGCGAGCTGAATCTGCCGCATCACCTGTCGTTGGTTGCGCTGCAGATCGACGCCTACCTGCGGCGCCTGGATGTCGATCCGGATACCGATCTGCAGGTTCGCTACCATTCCACCGACAACAACGCAGTGCTGGCGCTGGCCGGCGCCAGCCGCGGCGCCGCGGCTACGTCGCGCACGGTGTTCGAGCGCATGCCGGCGGAAATCGGCAGCCAGTTGCGCATTCTCGGCAGCACACCCAGTGTCGTCAGCCTGGTGTTCGTTGCCAATCCGCGCCTGAAGCCGCAACAACTGGATGCTTTGCGCGGCGCACTGGATGAGTTTCCCTACAGCGAGGCCGGGCTGGCATTTTTCCAGCAGCGCGGCATCAATCTGGTGCCGCTCGATGCCGCCGAACTGAAAATATACGACCCCCTGTTGCCGGCGTTGCGCAAGGGTTTGCGGGAGTTTCTGCCATGAAGCTGCGTGTGCCGATGCCACGCTCACTGCGCACCCGGTTGCTGCTGGCATGCAGCCTGGTGGAAATCGTGCTGCTGTCGCTGCTGCTGTCCAACAGCGTACGCCTGATCAACGAAGCGCTGGAAGCCAGTGTCGAATCGGCGCTGCAGCAGACCGTGCCGATGCTGAATGCAATCATCGCCCCGAATCTGGTGGAAGGCGATTATGCAACCTTGCAGGATAGCCTGAACGAAGTGGTCAACGCTCACGCCAAGGGCGTGGTGTACGTGCTGGTGCTGGATGGTCAGCAGCGCATTGCCGCGCGGGCCGGCATCAACGATACACGCCTGTTGCCGCCGCCGGTAACGCATATCGGCAGCCGGCTGGATCAGCCGGTGCTGCACCTGCAGCAGCCGGTAACCTTTGCCGGGCAGACGCTCGGCACGCTGCG
>CALMFQ010000126.1 GCA_937863215.1 uncultured Pseudomonadota bacterium | reverse complement strand
CTGCGCGGGCCAGCACAACGGGCCATCGATTTCATCGTTCACGCTCAACATCCGCACCGGGCTGTCGGGCGTGCCTGCGAGCGCAATGGTGATGGCGGCTGCAACTGATTCGGCATGCGCCGACGCGAAGAACAAATCATCTCCGGCCGCGTCGATCGCCGCGACACCGGCGGCGACGCTCTGGCCGAGGTTGCCGCTCAACAGGCCGAGCTGCTGTTCGGTCAGGGCGCGTTGCTGCTGCATGCCGAGCAACTGGCGTTGCAGATTGGCCAGGCTCAGGGTTGCCTGCTGCACATCCAGATCGCCGGCCACGCCGCCCCTGGCGCGGCGGCTGGTCAGGTCGAGCGCTTGCTGGCGGCTGGCGAGCGAATCGCGCAGCGTCTGCAGCAACGCATCCTGGCTGCGCAGCGTGACGTAGGTTTGCACCACGCTGCCGGCCAGCGTCAGGTTCAGCGCCTCGCGGGCGTAGCGGCTCGATTGCGACTGCGCGCGCGCCACTTGTTCGGCGCGGCGTGCCTTGCCCCAGAAATCCAGCTCGTAACTGGTGGAGAATACGCCACGGAAGTTGTTGCGCGTCGGCGCGGTTACCGGATTGGCGCCGGTGGTGCTGACCCGGCTGCGGCTGCCGCTGGCCTGCAGATCGAGTTCCGGCCACAGGGTGGCAGTGGCTTCGCGCAGCAGCGCATCGGTTTCTTCCACCCGCGCCAATGCGCGCTGCACGTCGGTGTTTTTCTCCAGCGCGCTGGCAACCAGCCGGTTCAACAGCGGGTCGTTGAACTGTTTCCACCATTCCGGCTGCAGCTGTTGCTGGCCGGCGCCGTTGCTGTCGCTGGCGAACTGCTGCGGCAGCGCGGCTTCCGGGCGCTGGTAATCGGGGCCGACGGCGCAGCCGCCGATCATGCCGATGCTGGCCAGCGCCAGAGTCAGTCGGGTGAGATTAGCCATGCTGGCCTCCTTGCGTGCCATTGCCGGTGCGGTCGCCGGCCGGCATGTGTTGCTTGCCGCGCGACAACAGGCGGAAGAATAGCGGGATGAAAATGGTGGCGACAAAGGTGGCTGCCAGCATGCCGCCGAATACGCCGGTGCCCATCGAGCGGCGTGCGGCTGCGCCGGCACCGCTGGCGGTGACCAGCGGTACCACGCCGAGCACGAATGCCAGCGAGGTCATCACGATCGGGCGGAAACGCAGGCGCGCCGCCTCGATGGCTGCGTCGTACAGCTTCAGGCCTTCGGCGTGTTTCTGTGCGGCGAATTCGACGATCAGGATCGCGTTTTTCGCCGCCAGGCCGATCAATACCAGCAAGCCGATCTGGAAGTAGATATCGTTCGGCATGTGGCGGATCAGCACCGCCAGCAGCGCACCGAGCAAGGCAAACGGAATCGCCATGATCACCGCCAGCGGCAGCGACCATTTTTCGTACTGCGCCGCCAGGATCAGGAACACCATGATGATGCCGAACACGAATGCCGCGGTCGAAGTCGAACCGGTGCGTTTTTCCTGATAGGCCTGGCCGGTCCAGGCAATGTCGTAGCCGGCCGGCAGTGTGGCTTTGGCTACGTCTTCGACCGTCTTGATCGCCACGCTGGAGCTGACGCCGGGTGCGCCGTTGCCCATGATCTTGGCGGCGGTGAAGCCGTTGAAGCGTTCCAGCTGCTCGGCGCCGACCACCTGCTTGACCTTGATCACCGCTGCCAGCGGTGTCATCTGCCCGGCTGCGCTGCGCACGTAGAGTTTGCCCAGGTCGTCCGGCTTCATCCGGTACGCCGCATCGGCTTGCAATTGCACGCGGTAGGTGCGGCCGGATTTGTTGAAGTCGTTGACGTAGAGCGTGCCCATGCTGGCCGACAGTGCATCGAATACTTCATTCAGCGGAATCCCCAGCGCCAGCGCCTTTTCGCGATCGACGTCCACATACAGCTGCGGCACGGTCGGGCGGAAGAAACTGTTGATGCCGGTCAGCTCCGGGCGCTGTTTCAGCGCTTCGATGAAATCCTTCATCACTGCCGCGAGTTTCTGCGGATCGCCGTCGGCGCGGTTCTGCAGATAGACCTCAAAGCCGCCGGCGGTGCCCAGGCCGCGGATCGGTGGCGGGCTGAACACCAGCACCATGCCGTCGCGCAGGCCCATGCCTTTCATGAACAGCTGCTTGGACAGATCCTCGGCCACTACCTTGCGCTCGTCCCAATGCTTGAGCGGCAGGAACATGGTGCCGGAGTTGGTCTTGGTGCCGCCGCCGATCAGGTCGAAGCCGGCCACTGCGAACACGTGGTCGATCGACGGATCGTTACCCGGGCCGGCGCGGAATTTTTCCATCGCATTGGCGGTGCGGGTGGTGGTGGTGCCGTCCGGGAACATTGCCGCCGAAATCAGGTAGCCCTGGTCTTCTGCCGGCACAAAGCTGGTCGGAATACTGCGGAACAGCAATACCGCACTGGCGATGACTGCGGCAAAAATCAGCAGCGAAACAAAGCCATGGCGCATTGCC
>CALMFQ010000125.1 GCA_937863215.1 uncultured Pseudomonadota bacterium | reverse complement strand
ACGTTGCGTTCGCAGCCGATGTCGTTCATGAGCCGGGCTGCCGCCAGTGCGCTGCGAAAGTCGCGTTCGTCGGTGTGAATCTGCAATATGCCGCGACTCTGTTGATCATATTCGAGCGCCAGGCTGGTGCGCAGTTGTTGTAACGTCGCACGGCTGTACAGCCCGAGGTTTACCAGGTGGCCGAGATTGCGCGCGTGGCGGCTGTTTGTGCATTCGCGCAGGAAACGCAGCCCCCACAGCCACTGTCGCGGGTCGTTGCGTAAGCGGAACAGCAGCGGAGCGTCTTCCTTGCCCAGCCATTTGATGATTTTGTGCATCGCCTCCGGGCTGGCCCAGGGCTCGGCCTGACTGACCGAAATCTGGCCGCCGTTGGCAAAGCTGGTTTCCATTGCCGCTTGTGGCTGGCGTTCGATCACGGTGACCTGATGGCCAGCCTGGCGCAGAAACCAGGCGCTGGTTACGCCGATGACACCGGCGCCGAGAACCAAGACGTGCATCGATCCGTTATCCTGCAAGTGACGATGGCGCTCATTATACGGATGTTTGCCGGAATTCCGGACAGATCGGCAGTACCGCTGCAGTGAATGCTTGTTGCGGTGCGTCATCAAAAGCTGTTGACAATTGTCCGGGCCAAACGTATGTTTCAAACAATCGTTTGATTTGTAGGGCCTGCTCAAAAACATGTCGTTCACAGATAGTGGCAAGGATACTGCCACCCGGATTCTTGATGCCGCAGAAGTGCTGTTCGTCGAATTCGGGTTTGAAGCTACCTCTCTGCGCATGATTACCCAGCGGGCGGCAGTCAATCTGGCTGCGGTCAATTATCACTTTGGCTCCAAGGAAGTACTGTATCAGGGCGTCGTGTCGCGCCGTCTGGCCCCTTACAATCAGGAATGCATCGAAGAACTGCAACGGATGCAGGCCGATGCCGGCGGGCCGTTGCCGATCGACGCAGTGGTGGCGGCTTTCCTGCGCCCGGCAATCCGTTTGTCGCGCGACCCGGCGCGTGGCGGCATCATCTTTATCCGCCTGATGTCGCGCGCCTTTGCCGAGCCGCATGATGCGCTGCGGGAGATATTGCCCAAGCTGTATTCCGATGTGCTGGAAACCTATCGGCGCGCGTTGTCCAGCGCCCTGCCGGAGTTGAGCAACAACGAGGTCCTGTGGCGCCTGCAGTTTGCCATGGGGACGATTTTCTATGCGTTTGCCGGCAATGATGTGACGCGCATGATGTCGCTGCATAACGTGCCCGGTGCGCGCGATCCGCAGGAAATCGTTCGGCAGCTCACTCCATACGTAGTTGCCGGCCTGTCTGCGCCGCCGGTCAGACAATAGATTTGCAGATGGTTTTGCATCGCGACGAACCGAGCTAGAATAGTCCGGTTACACTTTCGATATTGGTTATCCGCGAGACGGTAAACATGACTGACCTGGATATCAACCCGCTTCCCGAAGATCGGCAGCCGATCATGCGCATCATGCCGATGCCGGCCGATACCAACGCGGACGGCGCCATCTACGGTGGCTGGATGATGATGCAATGCGATCTGGCTGGCAGCATTGAGGCGCAGCGTTGCGCGCAGGGGCCGGTCAATACCGTCGCCGTGAATGCCTTCCAGTTTCACCAGCCGGTTCATGTCGGCGATCTGGTCAGCTATTACGCCGAGCGGTTGCGGGTAGGCAA
Source organism: uncultured Pseudomonadota bacterium (assembly GCA_937863215.1). GTDB lineage: Bacteria > Pseudomonadota > Gammaproteobacteria > Burkholderiales > SCOH01 > CALMFQ01. The sequence goes on along the minus strand of CALMFQ010000125.1, from coordinate 1,489 downwards.
GACGTCGGTGACGATCAAGGTCGAGGTCTATGCCCAGCGCCATCCGGACCTGCTTGCCTGCGTCAAGGTTACCGAGGCGATGATGACGTATGTTGCCGTCGGCAAGGATGGCAAGGCGCGCGAGATGCCGCAGAATTGCGGCTGCTGATCCGGCGTGCTTGTAATTGGCGGAGCCTGCGCTGGCGGGCTCCACGTAAAGAATGGACGGCCACGTCCACTGGTACCTGAAGCTGTGAAACCCCGCAGACTTCATGTTGTTTTAATTCACCCTTGAGGAAGCTATGTCTCAGACTCCGAAATTTGTGGTTCGCAAGGTGGCCGTTCTTGGCGCCGGTGTGATGGGTGCGCAGATCGCCGCGCATCTGGCGAATGCCAATGTAGAGGTGGTATTGTTCGACCTGCCGGCGAAAGAAGGCAACCCGAATGGTATCGTCCTCAAAGCGATCGACAACCTGAAAAAACTGAAGCCGTCCCCGGTTGGTCGCAAAGAGAAAGCCGATTTCATCACTGCGGCCAACTACGATCAGAACCTGGAACTGCTGCGCGAATGCGATATCGTCATCGAAGCGATCGCTGAACGCATGGACTGGAAGCTGGATCTGTTCAAGAAAGTTGCCCCGTTCCTGGGCGCCAACGCAATTTTCGCCACCAACACTTCCGGCCTGTCGATCAACAAGCTGGCCGAAGGTTGCCCGGAGTCGATGCGCAGCCGTTTCTGCGGTATCCACTTCTTCAACCCGCCGCGCTACATGCACCTGGTTGAAATCATTCCGTGCGCCACTTCCGAAGCGGTAATGCTGGATCAGCTGGAAGAATTCCTGGTGACCACGCTGGGTAAAGGCGTGGTTCGCGCCAAAGATACCCCTAACTTCGTTGCCAACCGCATCGGTGTATTCTCGATGCTGGCCTGTATCCACAATGCAGACAAATTCGGCATCCGCTTTGACGTGGTTGACGATCTGACCGGCCCGCGTCTGGGTCGTCCGAAGTCGGCGACTTTCCGTACCGCTGACGTTGTGGGTCTGGATACTTTTGCGCACGTGGTCAAAACCATGCAGGACACCCTGCCGAACGACCCGTGGCATCCGCTGTTCAAATCGCCGGAATGGCTGACCAAGCTGATCGAAGCCGGTGCGCTGGGTCAGAAAACCAAGGCCGGTATCTACAAGAAAGACGGCAAGACCAAGCTGGTTCTGGATCCGAAAGCCGGCACTTACGTTGAAACCGGCGTAAAAGGTGACGATGGCGTCAAGGAAATCCTCAAGAACAAGGATGTGACTGCCAAGCTGAAGGCACTGCGTGAATCGAGCCACCCGCAAGCTCAATTCCTGTGGGCAACCTTCTGTGACGTGTTCCACTACATCGCCGTTCACTTGGCAGACATTGCCGACAACGCGCGTGACGTTGACTTGGCGATTCGCTGGGGCTTCGGCTGGAGCGAAGGTCCGTTCGAAACCTGGCAGGCTGCCGGTCTGAAGACCGTTGCCGA
>CALMFQ010000124.1 GCA_937863215.1 uncultured Pseudomonadota bacterium | reverse complement strand
GGCGCAGGCGCCGCATTTCCTGATCGACATCATCGATCCGACCGAGAGTTATTCGGCGGCGCAGTTTCGCAGCGATGCGCTGCAGTTGATGGCCGAGATCAGCGCGCGCGGCAAGGTACCGCTGCTGGTGGGCGGCACCATGCTGTATTACCAGGCGCTGCAGCAGGGCTTGTCGGATCTGCCGCAGGCCGACCCGGTGCTGCGTGCCGAACTCGATGCGCAGGCGGCCGCCATCGGCTGGCCGGCAATGCATGCCGAGCTGGCGCGGCTCGATCCACCGACGGCGGCACGGCTCAAGCCCAACGATTCGCAGCGCATCCAGCGCGCGCTGGAGGTGATCCGCCTCAGTGGCGCGCCGATGTCGGTGCTGCTGGCGCGGCAGACCGCCGAGCCGCTGCCGTACAATTTGCTGAAAATCGCTTTGCAGCCTGCGGACCGCGCCGCACTGCACCAGCGCATCGAGCAGCGTTTTGATCTGATGCTGCAGCAAGGGCTGGAGCAGGAAGTGACACAGTTGCGCCGGCAATATCCCGAGCTGCACCTCAACCTGCCGTCGATGCGTTGCGTCGGTTACCGGCAGATGTGGGAATACCAGGACGGCGAGGTCGATTACGCGACGATGCGCGACAAGGGCATTTTCGCCACCCGCCAGCTGTGCAAGCGGCAACTGACCTGGCTGCGCGGCATGGATGACACCACCGCAGTCGAATGCCTGGCGCCAGGCTTGACCGACAGGGTGCGGCAGACCATCGGGCGCTTTCTGGACTGATGCCGGCGACGGTGTCGCGCTCAGAGGCTGCTCGCGACAGATCGTGCACAGCCTCTGAGCCCTCTGATGCGGGTCTGATGGTTTGCGTTAATTTACGTTTACGTTTACGTCATTGCAATCGTCGCCTGTATTTGCGACACTGGCGCGCGAAAAATTCAGTGACTCAATGAGGGAATGCGATGCAACTCAACAATCTGCCGGCGGTGATTACCGGCGGCGCCTCCGGCCTGGGTGCCGGCGCAGCGCGGGTGCTGGCGGCTGCCGGCGCCAAAGTGGCGATTCTCGATCTGCAAATGGACAAGGCACGCGTACTGGCGGCCGAGCTGGGCGGCATTGCCGTGGAATGCGACGTCAGCAGCGCCGCCAGCGCCGAAGCGGCCATGGCCGCAGTGCAGGCGCAGCTCGGTCCGTGCGGCGTGGCGGTCAACTGCGCCGGCATTGCCAGTGCCAACCGCATTCTCGGCAAGGATGGCCCGCTGGCGCTGGAGGTGTTTGCCAAGACCATCAACGTCAATCTGGTCGGCAGCTTCAACATTATGAGACTGGCTGCGGCACAGATGCAGCAGCGCGAGCCGAACGCCGACGGCGAACGCGGCGTGATCATTTCCACTGCGTCGATTGCCGCCTACGAAGGCCAGATCGGCCAGGCGGCCTATTCCGCCTCCAAGGGCGGCGTGGTAGCAATGACGCTGCCGGCGGCGCGGGAGCTGGCGCGCTTCGGCATCCGCGTGCTGGCGATTGCGCCGGGGCTGTTCCTGACGCCGATGATGCAGGCCTTCCCGCAGGAAGTGCAGGATGCGCTGGCGGCCACGCTGCCGTTCCCGTCGCGGCTGGGCAAGCCGGAGGAATACGGCGCGCTGGTCAAGCACATGGTGGAAAACCCGATTTTGAACGGCGAAGTGGTGCGGCTCGACAGCGCCGTGCGCCTGCCGCCGAAGTAATCATTGAAGAGAGACAACATGGACAATCACGAACTGCAATTATTCCGCGACAGCGCGCAGCGCCTGCTGCGCAACGAAGTGCTGCCGCATTACGACAGCTGGGAACGCGCCGGCATCACGCCGCGCAGCCTGTGGAATCTGCTAGGCGACAACGGCCTGTTGTGCGTCGATCTGCCGCCGGAGCTGGGCGGCAGCGGCGTGCCGCTGGCCTATTCGCAAGCGGTGATCGAAGAAGTCGGCCAGCTCGGCATGGCGGCGCTGGCGACCAATATGGTGGTGCATTCCGACATCGTCGCACATTACGTTCTGCACTACGGCAATGCGGCGCAGCAGCAGCATTGGCTGCCGCAAATGGCCAGCGGCGCGGCGGTTGGCGCGATTGCGATGACCGAACCGGGCGCCGGCAGCGATCTGCAGGGCATGCGCACCAGCGCCGTGCGCAACGACGCCGGCTGGCTGATCAACGGCTCGAAAACCTTCATCACCAACGGCCAGCACGCCGATCTGGTGATCGTTGCCGCCAAGAGCGATCCGAAACAGGGTGGCAAAGGCATCAGCCTGTTCCTGGTCGACACCACCCTGCCCGGCTTCGAGCGTGGCCGCAATCTGGAGAAAATCGGCCTGCACTCGGGCGATACCTCCGAGCTGTTCTTCAACGATCTGCAAATCGGCGCCGATGCGCTGCTGGGCGAGCTGAACCAGGGCTTTGTCTACATGATGCAGCAACTGCCGCGCGAACGCCTGGGTGTGGCCACCGCCGCCATCGCCGCTGCCGAAGGCGCACTGCAATGGACCTGCGACTACGTCAAAGAGCGGCAGGCATTCGGCAAGCCGATCTCCGCGCTGCAGAACACCCGCTTCAAGCTGGCCGAAGCCAAAACCCGGATCGAGCTGAACAAGGCCTTGCTGCAGCAGTGCATCGCCCGTTACGAAGACGGCAAGCTGGATGTGGCCACCGCCGCGATGCTCAAGCTGTCCAGCACCGAAATGCAGGGCAAGGTGATCGACGAATGCCTGCAACTGTTCGGCGGCTACGGCTACATGCTCGAATATCCGATCTCACGCGCTTACGTCGATGCACGGGTGCAGCGCATCTATGCCGGCACCTCGGAAATCATGAAGGAAATCATCGCCCGCGATTTGCTCGGGCGCTGATACCGCATCGGCCTGCAAGCCGCTCTGGCATTGCCTCGCAGGCCGGCCTGCAAGCCAGTACTGGAGCGG
>CALMFQ010000123.1 GCA_937863215.1 uncultured Pseudomonadota bacterium | reverse complement strand
CCCTCCCCTTGAAAGGGAGGGAGTATTTGGAGCAGGTTCAAACATAATCGGGCCGCATCTATAAGCATGGCTGGTGTCCAGCGGCAAGCCGGCAATCTGCCCGAACGCCGTCGAACCGGCGTGGCCGGATTGTTCGGCTGTGTCGGCGCCGGCAGCGACAGCAACGCATGACTGCCGTCGCTTGCCAACCCCGGAATCCCCGCCTTCTGCCACCTCGTCAAACCCGGATTCCCGGCAAAGTTGCGATGAGCCTTTTTCCCGATCGATTGCCAGCTTTGTTCTATCCAACTGATCTATAAGTCAATTTCGTTTTGTTTGCGTTGTGTGAACACATATTCACAAAAAAACATATGCAAGCCGCTTGAGAATCTTTATGACGATCGTATAAAATGCTAGAGCATTTATTCCAAACGAACGATTAGACGGTTGCGATCATGGCCAAGGCGAGCAGACACATCAGCAGGAAAGCGGAGAAAAAATCCAGGGTAATCAACCGCATGGCCTGGGTTGCGCTGCTGCTGGCGCTGCTCGGCACGCTGCTGCTGTCGCTCGGCCAGTATCGCAGCTCGCGTATCAGCGGCCCGCGCCTGGCGGCTACCGATCAGGTCGGGCAAATCTATATCGTCAGCGACCGCACTGCGTATGTGTTCGACGACGGCGGCGTGCGCCGCGAAACCGTGGCGCTGAGCAAGTTCGGCATTCACGGCGATGTCAGCGATTTCCTGCCGATGCCGGGCGGCGACTGGCTGCTGGCCGATGCCGAAACCGCGCAGATCAAGCGTTGCAACCCCAAAGGCGGCGAATGCCTGCTGTTGTCGGACCGCATTGCCGCCAGCATCGGCAAGCTCAAGCCGCCGATCCGCCTGACGCTGGATGAAGCCACCAACCGCCTGTTCATCGCCGATGGCGGCAATCACCGGCTGGTGGCGCTGCGCCTGAATGGCGACGTGCTCGATACCAGCAACCCCGGCGCCGATCCGTTCAAGGCACCGGCGCAGATTCGTGTCGATGGCGAGCGTCTGCTGGTGGCCGACTCGCGCAACCGCCGCCTGGCCGAAGTGGCGCTGCTCGGCGACCGCTTTGGCGCGGTGCGTACTTTCGCCTACGCCGAAACGCCGCTGGCGCGCAGTGGCCACGTTTATCCGAATGGCTTTCTGCATCGTGCCAACGGCTCGTACGTGCTGATCAATGCCGACGGTTCCGGTCATCACGGCGACCTGATCGAATACGGCGCGGCGGGCGAGCCGCTGCGCATGCTGCCGGATTACGGCGCACCGTCCAGCAGCCATCTGACCCTGGCCGGCTTGCTCGGCCTGCTCGACAACTATCTGCTCGGCTGGGAAGCCGATCCGCAAAGCCTGGTGGAAACCGAAGAACGGCTGGTGGTGGCCGATCCGAGCCTGATGCAGGTGAATCAGCAAAGCATTGGCGGCGAGTGGCAGCAGTTCGGCGATCCGGTATTTCTCGCCGACCTGCACGAGCTGTCGGCGGCCAAGCGTGGCTGGATGCGCTGGCGCCAGTTCGGCGGGCTGACACTGTTCGCTGCCTTGCTGCTGGGCATGGTGGCGATGGCGCGCGGCCTGTGGATCGAACGCTCGGCCGTGGATGTGCCGACGCGGCTGGTGACGCGCTTCGCCGCGCCGACCATGGTGCTGCAGAACGGCGTGCACTGGATCGAGGCCAACGGCAGCACGCGCCGCTTTGCCGCGCAGGTGCTGGCATCGGTTACCGTGTTGTCGCTGTTGTTCGGCGCCGGGGTGATCCTGTCGCTGATCTGGGGTAACGATGCCGACGCGCACGCCGACTGGTGGCCGCTGTGGCTGCCATTGGCGACTGCGGCCGGTGCCGCTGCCTGCCTGTTGCTGCTGCGCCGCTTTGCGCGCTATCGCATCGGCACCGACGGCCACGTGCTGTACCTGATGGAGCCGAACGGCATCCAGCGCAGCATCGCGCTGACCAACGTACGCTACACGCCGCACCGCATCTGGGTCGGCAGTCGCTGGATGACCTACCGCACGCCGATCGGCGAATTGTTCAGGCGCCAGGAATTGCGCCGTTACGTGTTTTCGCTGCTGCCGGCATCGGCGCGCATGAACGAGTGGGAAGCGGCGCAGGAAGTGCTGCAACTGGCGCTGGCACACCACCCGTGGCTGCGCTGGGCGCTGCCGCTGTCGTCGGTATTGCTGATCGGCGTGCTGTTCGCGCGCTGAGAAGCCGTTCTCGATCCTGCCGCCACGCCCTGTTGCAAGGGCCTGCGACGGGAACCATTGCCGCAGGCTGCAATCTACGTCTGCGGTGCGTTGCAGAGGCCGGAGCGCACCAGTTATCCGCTAGCGGCCGTGCGGAATCGCAGCAATGAAACCTGTCATCCATATCGAATACTGTACCCAATGCCGCTGGCAGCTGCGCGCTGCGTGGATGCTGCAAGAGCTGCTCACCAGCTTCGAGGCCGAGCTGGGCGGCGTAATGCTGATCCCCGGCAGCGGCGGCATCTTCCGCATCAGCAGCGGCGACACCCTGCTGTGGGATCGCGCGACGGAAGGCGGTTTTCCCGAACTGAAAACGCTGAAACAGATCGTACGCGACCTGGTCGCGCCGGAGCGTCATCTCGGCCACAGCGAGAGCGTCGCCAAACGGCGCAGCGAAAGCGGCGACTGATCTCCGGCATCGGCCTGCAAGCCAATAGCGGCGCGGCCTGCAGCCATGGCCGCAGGCCGCTTCCACAGCGGTGCGCAGGCCGGCCATGGCTTGCCGTTCGCGCTTCCCGGCGCCTGCCTGTTAAAATGCCGTCTTTGGCTACCCGATTCGATTCATGACCACTCTGGTTGTCGTTCGCAAGAACAATACGCTGGCGATTGCCGGCGATAGTCAGTCCACCTTTGGCGATACCCGTCTCGGCGCCAGTTACGATTGCGCCTACAACAAGATTTTCGCCATCGGCGATGCCTACATGGGCATCTCCGGCAGCGCTGCACACGACCTGGTGTTGCAGGCGGCGTTGAAAAAATACAAGAAGGCCGATTTCAGCAGCCGCGCGGATGTGTTCAATACTTTCCGCGCCCTGCATCCGATCCTCAAGGAACAGTTCTTCCTCAAGCCGGACGAAGAGGAGGACGACCCTTACGAATCGAGCCAGCTGACCGCGCTGATCGCCGCGCCGAGCGGTATTTACGGCGTGTATTCGATGCGCGAGGTGTATGCGTTCGAGAAATTCTGGGCCATCGGCTCCGGCCGCGATTACGCCATCGGCGCCATGTACAGCGCCTGGGATCGCTGCGACAGCGCGGAAGAAATCGCCCGCATCGGTGTCGAAGCGGGCTGTCAGTTCGATATCAATTCATCGTTGCCAATGACCGTCTACACCCTGCCACTGGTCGGCGAACAAGGAGAATGAACATGGCCGATTCCCTGATGCGTTTCCTGTTCGATCAGGCTCCGGTGCGCGGCGAGGTCGTCAGCCTCGACCGGACCTGGCAGGAAGTACTGCAGCGCCACGACTATCCCCCCTTGCTGCAAGCGCTGCTGGGCGAGCTGATGGCCGCCGCCGCACTGCTGTCGGCAACACTCAAGTTCGATGGCGCGCTGATCATGCAACTGCAGGGCAGCGGTGCGCTGCAGTTGCTGGTGGTCGAATGCAATGCCGATCTCGGCATGCGCGCCACCGCCAAATGGCAGGGCGAAATCCGCCCGCAGCCGCTGCGCGATTTGCTCGGCAAGGGCCGTTTCATCATCACCCTCGACCCGCAGAACGGCCAGACGCCTTACCAGGGCATCGTCGGTCTTGAAGGCGATTCGGTCGCGGCGATTCTGGAAAACTACATGCTGCGTTCCGAGCAGCTGGAAACCCGTTTCTGGCTTGCCGCCAACCGGCAGCGCGCGACTGGACTGCTGTTGCAGAAACTGCCAGAAGGCCACGGCGACCCGGATGCCTGGGAACGCGCGCAGATGCTGGCCGGTACGCTGACGCCGCCAGAGCAGCTGGAAATCGGCCCGGAC
>CALMFQ010000122.1 GCA_937863215.1 uncultured Pseudomonadota bacterium | reverse complement strand
CGTCGAAGGCGAATCCATGATCATGGCGATCAAGGACATTGCCGTTTCCTCCGGCTCGGCCTGCACCTCCGCCAGCCTGGAACCTTCCTACGTTCTGCGCGCCCTGGGCCGCTCGGACGAACTGGCGCACAGCTCGATCCGCTTCAGCCTGGGACGCTTCACGACAGAAGAAGAAATCGACTACACCGTAAAACTCCTGCATGCCAAGATCGCCAAGCTGCGCGAACTCTCGCCGCTTTGGGAAATGCATCAGGAGGGCATTGATCTGAACACCGTCCAGTGGGCGGCCCATTGAATCTGAGTGAGGAGTAAAAAGCATGGCTTACAGTGAAAAAGTACTCGATCACTACGAGAATCCACGCAATGTCGGCTCCTTCGGCAAGGAAGCCGACGACGTCGGCACAGGAATGGTCGGCGCGCCGGCCTGCGGCGACGTCATGAAACTTCAAATCCGTGTCAGCAAGGATGGTGTCATCGAAGATGCCAAATTCAAGACTTACGGCTGCGGCTCGGCGATTGCCTCATCTTCGCTCGTGACGGAATGGGTCAAGGGAAAAACACTCGACCAGGCCCTGGACATCAAAAACACCCAGATCGCGGAAGAACTCGCCCTGCCCCCCGTCAAGATCCACTGCTCCATCCTCGCCGAAGATGCCATCAAGGCCGCCGTGGCCGATTACAAGAAAAAACACGGAGAGTGACATGACCCAGATCACCCTGACTGAAAAAGCCGCCCGCCACGTCACCAACTTCATCGCCAAACGTGGCAAGGGTGTCGGCATCCGCTTCGGCGTCCACACCTCCGGCTGCTCGGGCATGGCCTACAAACTCGAATTCGTAGACACCCTGAACCCGGAAGACACCGTCTTTGAAAGCCATGGCGTCAAAATCATGGTCGACCCCAAGAGTCTGCCCTACATCGACGGCACAGAGCTGGACTACGTGCGTGAAGGACTCAACGAAGGCTTCAAGTTCAACAACCCCAACGTCAAGGACGAATGCGGCTGCGGCGAAAGCTTCAACGTCTGACAGCCTGATACCCGTCGCCTGCTATGATGAACGGCGGGGCATCCCGCCGTTTTCATTCGGATCGGTCCATCATGAACATCGATTTCAACCAGAACCATTTTCAGCTGTTCGGCCTGCCCGCCTGCTACCGGCTCGATCTGAGCAGCCTGGAACAGGCGTATCGCCAGATTCAGGCGCAGGTGCATCCGGACAAGTTCGCCCATCTCGGCGACGTGGACAAGCGCATGTCGCTGCAATGGGCCACCCAGGCCAACGAAGCCTACCAGACGTTGCGCCGGCCGCTGTCGCGCGCACGCTATCTGCTGCAGCTGAACGGCATCGACACCGCCGAAGAAACCAATACGGCAATGCCGGCGGATTTCCTGATGGAGCAGATGGAATGGCGCGAAGCAATCGGCGACGCCCGTGCAGCACAGGACCTGGACGAACTGGAAGCACTGGCACGACGCCTGAAACATGAAGTGACAGTGCTGCAGCAACAGGTGGCAAGTCTGCTGGATGAGCAGCAGGCCTATTCCAGCGCCGCCGAAATCGTGCGCAAGCTGCGTTTCCTGGAAAAACTCGACCACGAGCTTGGCGATGCAATCGAAGCGGCCCAGTAACGGCACGATTGCCGCTCCCGCAATTCAACGCAGCACCTGACAATCCGGATATTTCTGCATGGCACTCCTGCAAATCGCCGAACCCGGCCTCTCGACCGCACCGCACCAGCACCGGCTGGCAATCGGCATCGATCTGGGCACGACCAATTCGCTGGTCGCCACAGTACGCAACAGCGTGGCCACGGTGCTGAACGATGAAGTCGGTCGTCCGCTGCTGCCGTCGGTAGTGCACTATGGCCGCGACGGCCGGGTTGATGTCGGCTACAGTGCGCAGAGCCGCCAGAGCGACGATCCGCACAACACCGTGGTCTCGGTGAAGCGCTTCATGGGCCGCGGCCTGAAGGATATTTCCGGCCACGACAGCCTGCCCTACCAGTTCATCGACAGCCCCGGCATGCTGCAGCTGAAAACCGTTGCCGGGCCGAAAAGCCCGGTGGAAGTGTCGGCCGACATCCTGCGCCGGCTGCGCGAACGTGCCGAGGCATCGCTCGGCGGCGAGCTGGTGGGTGCGGTAATCACCGTTCCGGCGTATTTCGACGATGCCCAGCGTCAGGCCACCAAGGACGCCGCGAGGCTCGCTGGCCTCAACGTGTTGCGCCTGCTCAACGAACCGACTGCCGCAGCGGTCGCCTACGGGCTGGATAACGGCGCTGAAGGCACTTATGTCGTCTACGATCTGGGCGGCGGCACCTTCGATGTCTCGATTCTCAGGCTGTCGCGCGGCGTATTCGAGGTACTCGCGACCAGCGGCGATTCGGCGCTCGGCGGCGACGATTTCGACCATCGCATCTATTGCTGGATTCTCGAACAGACCGGCCTGTCGTTGCTGTCGGCACGCGACACGCGGCTGTTGCTGAGCAAAGCGCGCAACGCCAAAGAAACGCTGACCGATCACGGCATTGCGCCGATTACCGCGGTACTCGGCGATGGCTTTGTTGTCGATCTGACGCTGACCAGCGAGATCTTCAGCGACATCAGCCGCAGCCTGATCGGCAAGACCCTGCAGCCGGTGCGCAAGGCCTTGCGCGATGCGCAGCTGAACGTCGACGCCATCGACGGCGTAGTGATGGTCGGCGGCGCTACGCGCATGCCGCAGATCCGCCGCGCAGTGGCCGATTTCTTCGGCAGCGAGCCGCTGACCAATCTCGATCCGGACAAAGTCGTAGCGCTCGGTGCTGCGATCCAGGCCAACGCACTGGCCGGCAACCGCAGCGACGACGACTGGCTGCTGCTGGACGTGATCCCGCTGTCGCTGGGGCTGGAAACCATGGGCGGACTGGTGGAAAAGATCATTCCGCGCAACTCGCCGATTCCGGTGGCACGGGCGCAGGAGTTCACGACGTTCAAGGATGGCCAGACCGCAATGGCGATTCACGTATTGCAGGGCGAACGCGAGCTGGTCAGCGATTGCCGCTCGCTGGCACGTTTCGAACTGCGCGGCATTCCGCCGATGGTGGCCGGCGCGGCGCGCATCCGCGTAACCTTCCAGGTCGATGCCGATGGTCTGCTGTCGGTAGCTGCGCGCGAGCAAAGCAGCGGCATCGAGAGCCAGATCGCCGTCAAGCCTTCGTACGGCCTGAGCGATGGCGATATCAGCCGCATGCTGCAGGATTCGCTGCACCATGCCAACGACGATATGGAAGCACGCAGCCTGCGCGAGGCGCAGGTCGAGGCACAAAGCCTGATCGACGCCACCACGGCAGCACTGCACGCCGATGCCGAGCTGCTGGACAGCGACGAACGCCAGCAGATCGACCGGGTACTGGATCGCCTCAACGCCACCGTTGCCAGCGGCGACGCTGCCGACGTACGCAATGCCACCGAGGCACTCAACCACGCCACCACCGACTTTGCCAGCCGGCGCATGGACAAGCAGATCCGCACCGCGCTCGCCGGCCGCAAGCTGACTACTCTGGAGTAACGGGCACCATGCCGCAAATCATTGTTTTACCGCATCAGCAATTATGCCCGGATGGCGCCGTGATCGAAGCCGAGAGCGGCGTGAGCGTCTGCGATGCACTGCTGCAGCACGATATCGAAATCGAACACGCGTGCGAAAAATCCTGCGCCTGCACCACCTGCCACGTGGTGGTGCGCGAAGGCTTCGACTCGCTGAATGAAGCCGAGGAGATGGAAGAAGACCTGCTGGACAAGGCCTGGGGCCTGGAGCCGACGTCGCGCCTGTCGTGCCAGGCGATTGTCGCGGATGAAGACCTGGTGATCGAGATACCCAAATACACCATCAACCATGCCAAGGAGTCGCACTGACCATGAAATGGATTGACGTACTGGAAATTGCCATTCAGTTGTCGGAAGCCCACCCCGACATCGACCCGAAAACCATCCGCTTCACCGACCTGCACAACTGGGTGCTGGATTTGCCCGAGTTCGACGACGACCCGAAGCACGGCGGTGAAAAAGTGCTGGAAGCCATCCAGCAGGCGTGGATCGAAGAAGCCGAATAAGCTGCGGATAACGCCGGAACAATCTCCCCAAAGGTCGCAATTGCGGCCTTTTGCCTTTCGTGGCCGCATGCAACGCGGATAAGCTACACTTCAATCAACCTCCTTGGACAATGAGCCGCCATGCAACTGATCGCCTCGCTTACCTCACCTTTCGCACGCAAGATCCGCATTCTGCTGCTGGAAAAAGCCATTCCCTGCGAGCTGGTGGTCGATATTCCCTGGAATGCCGACACCCAGGTACCGCATTACAATCCGCTCGGCAAAGTCCCGGTGCTGGTCAGCGATGCCGGCCAGCCGATCTACGATTCGCCGGTGATTGCCGAATACCTGGATACGGTGGTATCCGAACCGCTGTTCCTGCCGGACGACCGGCGTCGCGCCATCGACGTCAAACTCGGCGAAGCGCTGGCCGACGGCATTGTCGATGCCGCGGTAGCGATCTTCGTCGAACGCAAACGCCCGCCGGAGCGCCAGGACGGCGAATGGATCGACCGCCAGCAGGGCAAGATCGAACATGGGCTGACCGCTCTGGTGAAACAATTGTGCGGCGGCCGGTATCTGGTTGACGGACAGCTGACGCTGGCGGATATCGCCGCCGGCTGCGCGCTTGGCTATCTCGATTTCCGCTTCCCCGATATCGACTGGCGCGGCGAACACCCGGAACTGCTGGCCTACGCCGAAGCGCTGTTCCAGCGCCCCTCGTTCGGCAAAACCCGGCCACCGCTCTGATCCGCATGCCGCATCGCGCCGCTTCCGCCAGCCAGTCCGCTTCTTCCGCAGCGGCGCGGGAAGAGGCGTTGCAGCAGCATCTGCTGCAGCTGGAGCCAACCGTCAGCGCGGCACTGGCGGCACGGCGCCCGCTGTTGTCGTTTGTACCGGGTCTGGAGGCGCAGTTCGAGGCCGACAGCGCCGCCCAGCGACTGGCACGATTCCGCCTGCTGGGCCTGATCGCGATCGTCATTGTCAATCTGTTCAATCTGACCGACCCGATCATGTTGCCGGACATCGCTGCCGAAGCACTGCGTATCCGCCTCGGCATCGTCACACCGATCATGGCGATCACGATTGCCGCCATGTATATCCCGCGCGTCGGCAAATGGCGCGAATGGCTGCTGGTACTGCTGATTCTGCTGGCGGGCGGCAGCCTGATCCATTTCTTCACCCGCGGCCATCACCCCAATGCGCTGCAATATCACAGCGGCGTGATCCTGATCGTGATGTTCGGCAGCATCGTCATCCGCCAACGCTTCTGGTTCGCACTCGGCGCCAATCTGCTGCTGTTTCTCATCTACTGCGCGGCAATCGCCGGCTTGGCGCAGATGCCGCCCGAAGTCAGGTTCAACAGCGGCATGGTGCTGTTTTCCGCTGTGGTGATCAGCCTGATCGCCAATTACCAGATGGAATACGACTCGCGCCGTACCTACCTGCAAACGCTGCTGCAGCGCATCGAAGCGATCAAGCTGCAGCGCTCGCGCGACGAGCTGGAGCTGCAGGCAAAATCCGATCCGCTGACCGGGCTGGCCAATCGCCGCTATTTCGACAGCCGGCTGAACAGTGAATGGCTGCGCGCCCAGCGCGGGCAGGAGCCGTTGTCGCTGATCTATCTCGATGTCGATTTTTTCAAGGCCTACAACGACCACTACGGCCATCAGGCCGGAGACGAGTGTCTGATCCGCATCGCCCAGGCGATCCAGCAGTCGGTGCAGCGCGCTGCCGACCTGTGTGCGCGCTACGGCGGCGAAGAGTTCATTGTGCTGCTGCCGCAGACCAGCATGGGCAGCGCGCTGGCGGTGGCGGAAAAACTGCGCGCCAGTGTCGAAGCGACGCGGCTGCGCCACCAGTATTCGGAGGTTGCCGATCAGGTTACCGTCAGCTGCGGCGTCGCCTGCATGATCCCGGAAAGTGGCACCGGCAGCGCACAACTGATCGAAGCCGCCGACCGCGCGTTATACGCGGCCAAGAGCGCCGGCCGCAATCGCATCAGCGGGTTTGCCGACACTGCCATCTCGCCAGTCGGCTGAAACAAACTCCCGGGCCATCTGCAGCGCGCCCCTGTGCTGCAGCACAGCTGCCGGCCAGCGGGTTTCACCGAGTTTGCAGCTGGTGCGATATCTGCTGCAGCACCAGCGCAGCATTTTCGTAATCGAACTGTTCGATATACCGCAGCAAACGCTCGCCTGCCTCGCCAAGCGTGGTCAGCAGCAAGGTCTTTTGCTGCTGCGCCAGTTCACCGGCGGCGATATCGCCGGCCTGCAGCAGCTGGTTCAGCCGTGTCAGCAGCGGCAGCAGGCCGGCCATGTCCTCTGCGGATGCCGTCGCACCGCCCGCGGCATCTGCCAAGGCGCTGCGAATCGCCTGCAGCAATGCATCCAGCCCGGTTGCCAGCCGCTCGCAGGCTGCGGCGATTGCAGTAGCGGCGGCCGAGTGCTGCAGCAGGCCGTGCAACTCTGCCGCCTGCTGCGCCAGCACTGGTGCGCCAAGATTGGCCGCAGCCCCCTTGAGGCGATGCGCCAGCTCGCTCAGCGCCGCGCGTTCGTCAGCCCGCATCAGCTGGCGCAATTGCGCGACATCCGCCTCATGGCTGTCGGCAAAAGTGGTGAGCAGGCGCACGTACTTGTCGACCTTGCCCTTCATGATGCTCAGGCCACGGCGCGTATCCAGCCCGGCGATTGCCTGCAGTCGCGGCAGCAAGCCCCCCCTGTCGTCGGTCTGCGGCACGGCAGTGCCGGCTGCCGGCTGAAGAGCGTGCGGCAGCCATTTGAGCAGTGTGGCGTAGAGCAGATCCGGCTCCACCGGCTTGCTGACGAAATCGTTCATGCCGGCATCCAGGCAAGCCTGCCGGTCCTCGCCAAAGGCATTGGCGGTCATCGCCACAATCGGCGTCAACTCGTAACCGGGCAGCTCGCGGATGGCGCGGGTCGCTTCCAGCCCGTCCATATGTGGCATCTGCATATCCATCAGGATCAGGTCGAAGCCGGTGGACGACGCCTTGGCCAGCGCCTGCTCGCCGTTTTCCGCCAGATCGGCGCTGAGCCCGGCATGCTGCAGCAGCTCCAGCGCTACCTGCTGATTGACCGGGTTGTCTTCCGCCAGCAATAGCCGTGCACCGACGCAATGTTGCTGCAGGCGCCTCTCGGCATCGCGCAGCGCCGCAGTGACGCGATCGTGCAGCAGCTCGCCGTGCCCACGCCCGACGCGTGCAGTGAACCAGAAGCAGCTGCCCTCGCCGGCCCGGCTTTCGACGCCGGCATCGCCGCCCATCAATCGCGCCAGCCGCCTGGTGATTGCCAGCCCGAGGCCGGTGCCGCCGTAACGGCGTGTGGTCGAGGTATCGGCCTGCTGGAATTCTTCGAACAGCCGCGGCAGCTTGTCGGCAGCGATGCCGACGCCGGTATCCTGCACGCTGAAGCGCAGCAGCAACTCATCGTCATGCTGCTCCAGCACCCGGGCAGACAGCGTGATGCTGCCGCGCTCGGTAAACTTGATCGCATTGCCGGCATAGTTCAGCAATGCCTGGCGCAGCCGGGTCGGATCGCCGCGCAGCCATTCCGGCACGTCACCGCTATCAACCACCAGTTTCAAACCCTTGGTGCGCGCCGCCTCGCCGATCAGCGACTGCACGTGGTCGAGCACCGCGGCCAGCGGGAAATCGGCGCGCTCCAGCTCCAGCCGCTCGGCTTCGATTTTCGACAGGTCGAGAATATCGTTGATGATCGACAGCAAATGCTGCGCCGCCGCATCGATGCGGCGCAGTTTTTCCTCCTGATCCACGCGCGGGCTGGCACGGCGCAGCAGGTGTGTCAGGCCGACGATGGCGTTCATCGGCGTACGGATCTCATGGCTCATATTGGCGAGGAAACTGCTCTTCGCCATGTTCGCCGCCTCGGCGCGGCGCTGTGCCTCGGCCAGCTGTGCGGTGCGCTCGACCACCAGCTTTTCCAGATGATGGCGATGCTGATCCAGCTCGCGCCCGAGGCGTTTTTTCTCGGTGATGTCTTCCTTCACCGCCACGTAATGGGTAATCCGGCCATCGTCCTGGCGCAGCGGGGTGACGAATGCCAGCTCGACGTATTCACTGCCATCCTTGCGCCGATTGTAAAACTCGCCCTTCCAGGTCTGCCCTGCGCCCAGGCATTGCCACAACTCAGCATAACTTTCCGCCGGCGTGTGGCCGGATTGCAGCATGCGCGGATTGCCGCCGATCAGCTCGGCGCGGCTGTAGCCGGTATTGTTGACGCAAGCCTCGTTGACGTACTCGATATTGCCGCGCAGATCGGTAATGACAATGCTTTCCGGGCTCTGCTCCACTGCCAGCGACAACTGATGCAGCTGCTGCTCCGCCTGCTTGCGCTCGGTGATGTCGCGGGCAATGCCGAACAGGCCGATGATGTGGCCATCGGCATCGTGCAGCGGCCCCTTGGTCGACAGGAAGGTACGCTGGCCATCGACCGTGGTCAGGACTTCTTCCTGGGTCACGATCCGGTTGTGCTGCAATACCGCCTGCTCGCTAGCGATCATGCGCTCGGCATCGGCAGAGGGAAACAAGGCACGGTTATCGCGCCCGATGGCCTGTTCACGCGGCAGCCCGGTAATGCGCGCGGCCTCGCGGTTGAACAGCAGGTAGCGGCCGGCGGTATCCTGTGCGTAAATCACGTCGTTCGAGCTTGCGACGATTGCATCCAGCAGCTGCAGCGCCTGCAGGCTGTCGCGCTGCACCTGCTGCTCGCGCAGCGAGCTTTCCAGCGCCTGTTGCTGGCGCAGCAGGAAAAAGCCGGCACCGGCAATCAGCGCCATCAGAAAACCGGCCACGCTGATCCACACCACATCGCGATACGCCTGTGCATACAGCTCGCGCCGGTCGAGCTTGGCGATCAGCAGCCAGTCGGAACCAGGCACCGCGCGCGCCACGCCGAAAACCGGCACATTGCGGTAATCGTGCCCGGTAATCAGTTGCCCCTGCCGCGCAGCCCCCAGCAGGATCTGCGACGCCAGCAATTGCCGGTTTTGCAGCGGTATGCGCAACTGCAGCGCGCTGCCGGGAGCATGGCGCAACTGGTTCAGGAACAGCACCTGCTCGGCATCGCGGCGGAACAGCAGCGTTTCGCCGCTTTCGGTCGGCTCCGGCCAGCTGTTGAGCATCGGAAACAGGCGCTTGTCCGGATCGACGCGCAGCACCAGCACCGGCCCCGCCCTGTCCGCCAGCGGCGCGAAAAAATCCAGCGCCAGTCTGCCGCGCTGGTCGCGATACGGGCCGAACAGCGCCACCTTGCCGTCACCCGCGGCACGCAATGCCGCTGCGCGCAATTGCGGCAGTGGCGCAGGAGCCGAGCCGCTGCTGCTCCATTGCAGATGCCCGTTGCGATCCAGCAGCAGGATGTCGCTCAGCTCGCGCTGGCGGCAATATTCAGCCAGACCTTCGAGCAGCCGGGCGCGACTGGCACTGTCGCCCTGTTGCCACAGCAGAATACGCTCGGCCACCAGCCGGCTGGTGGCCAGCACCCGCGCATCGCTGTTGCGCTCGCGCAG
>CALMFQ010000121.1 GCA_937863215.1 uncultured Pseudomonadota bacterium | reverse complement strand
GTTGTAGCCGGTCTGTTCGGACAGGAAGTGTGCGATACGATCCGCAGAAAACTGGATTTGGTTCACGTCGCGACTGGGAACAAAGCCCATCACAAGTTCCTGTTTCGGGGCTTCTGCTGCAAAGGATGCTGACTGCATCATTGCGACCAGCAATAGCGTCGCCACAAACATTAAATACTTAAAATTTATTTGGATCATTCTTCTTGGCTTAAATGTGACACCACATGCCTACGTCGCACCCATGAACAAGAGATTGAGTCCGTAAACTGCTGTAAATCGTAGGTGGCGGCAGCCACCGCTTCGAATCGGTAAATTGGCGTTATTGAGACGTAATCAACCGAGAAGGAGTGAAGCGATGGCTGGTATAGATATTAACGTAAGCAAGGAGTTGCTGCCTGGTTTGTTGGGCAGCCAAGATGGATTGGCGAAGCTCGTGGAGGTCGTACTGAACCAGATACTGGAAGCGCAAGTCACGGAAGCTCTGAGTGCCGAGCGGCACGAACGGTCTAACGAGCGCACGGGCTACCGCAATGGCCACCGACCGCGCACGCTGTACACGCGGGTTGGGCCCGTTAACTTGCTGGTGCCGCAGACCAGGGACGGCAGCTTCTCGCCAGACATCTTCAAGCGCTACCAGCGTAGCGAACAGGCGTTTGTCCTGGCGCTCATGGAAATGGTGGTTCAAGGTGTATCGACCCGCAAGGTGTCGGCAATCACTGAGGAACTCTGCGGCGCGAGTTTCTCCAAATCGACCGTCAGCAGCTTGTGCGTTGGCCTTGATGCGCGTGTCCGCGCATTCAATGAACGGCTGCTGGATGCAGCGTATCCGTTCGTCCTGGTGGATGCGCTGTTTATCCAGAGCCGACAAGGGGATCGGGTCCTGATGCGGACTGTGTTAATCGTCAGCGGTGTGCGTAGCGATGGCATCCGCGAGATCCTAGGCGTCAAGATTGGCAATAGCGAGAGCTTTGCGACCTGGGACGAAACCTTCCGTTGGCTCCGAGACCGTGGGCTCAAGGGCGTGGCGTTTGTCATATCCGATCAACACAGCGGGCTACGCGAGGCCGTAGGCAAGCACTTTCACGGTGCCACTTGGCAGCGTTGCCAGGTTCACCTGATGCGCAACATCTTGGGTAGCTGCGGATCAAAGATCCGTGCGGAAGTGGCGGCAGAGGCCAAACTGGTCTTTCAAGCGGCCGATCTACCTGAGGCCAGGCGCCGACTGACTGCATTCAGCGAGCGCTTCGCTAAAACCGCCCCGAAAGCCGTTGCCTGTCTAGAAGCAGGCTTCGAGGACGCCATGGCCGTCATGGCACTGCCCGAGAAATACCGCAAACGACTGCGGACCACCAATATGCAAGAACGCCTGAACGAAGAAGTCCGTCGCAGAGAACGCGTGATTCGGATCTTCCCCAACGACGAGTCCGCCTTACGGCTAATCGGGGCACTGCTGGCCGAGAAGAACGATCAGTGGCTGGAGCGACGATATCTCGACATGCAGGAGTATCACGAATGGGCCGAGGCCCGAAATTCATCCAACCCGCTTGGCAACGTCGTCTCTCTGCCGAGCTGTTCATAACCCCTACGCCATCAACTGATTCGAAGAAAATTTACAGCAAATTCCGGACTTGACCCGGGTAATTTGGTAGCGATTCATCCTTGAGCCTTCGATCCCGCATCTCACAGAGAAACAGCACAATGGCTAGAAACAGGTTCCGGGCATTGTCGTTCCAGAAGGCATCCTTGCCGCCGGTGGGCCAGATGGCGTTACCAATCGCCAGAATATCCCCGACCCGGAAGACACCATCGGTAATACTCGATAGCGGGTTGTACCGGTGCGTCCGTGGAGCTGCCCGACCTGTATCCGATTCCCTGTCTTCGGCAAAGGGATTGAACAACCAGGTCTCCTGCTTCAGCACGTCCCTCCGGTATCCGGCGGTG
>CALMFQ010000120.1 GCA_937863215.1 uncultured Pseudomonadota bacterium | reverse complement strand
ACCTGCCCGATCGCGTCAAGCTGCCGGCCGTCACCAAAGCCAGGGATTTGATCCAGGCCGGCGCACACCTGCGCTCGGCCGAGGTTCTGCGTCGCGTCATCGATCTACCGGCCGAGCTGGATGACTTCAGCAAGGAAGAGCGGCGACGCATCAGTGCCTTTCTATCCTGGGCGAAGCTCAACGGCGCCGATCAAGGCTATGTCGCACAACACCGCAAAGCCTGGTGGTCTGTCGGCCTCAAGGCCCCGGCGCCGATCCTGTGTACCTACATGGCTCGCCGGCCGCCTCAGTTCACGCTCAATGCCTGCGCAGCGCGACACATCAACATCGCGCACGGTCTCTACCCGCGCCAGCCACTCACCGATGAGGCGATGGGCCGCCTGGTGATGTGGCTCAACCGGAATATCGACACCGGAAGCGGCAGAACCTATGCCGGCGGCTTGACCAAGTTCGAGCCCAAGGAAGTCGAGCGCCTGCGCATTCCGGGCCTGGAAACCCTTCTCGCATGACAAGCGCGCCACCTCGATGGACTACGGCCAAACTAGCCGAAGCTGCCGCCGCCTCCGCCTCATTGTTCCGCTCGGAACGTCTGGGCGTTTCCGGCGTCTGGGAAACACACTACAAACAGGCCCGCGACAAATTCGAACTGCTTTTCAGCCAGCTGAGCGACCTCACCCCGGATGCGATCACCGACAACAATCTCGCCGAGGCCTACGGGCGCGGCCTCGGTGAAGCGTTGCGCTATCTGGCCAGCCCGCCGATCTCCGATGACGATCTGCAAGTCATTGCCGATGTCGATTCGATCGCTCCCGGCGTGTTGAAGAAGAATCCCGAAGCGCTGCGCAAAGTCTTCGCAGTCATCGAACGTGTGATC
The DNA here is from genome assembly GCA_937863215.1 of uncultured Pseudomonadota bacterium. Lineage (GTDB taxonomy): Bacteria > Pseudomonadota > Gammaproteobacteria > Burkholderiales > SCOH01 > CALMFQ01. The sequence goes on along the minus strand of CALMFQ010000120.1, from coordinate 14,176 downwards.
GACCCGTACCGATTTCCATGGGTGAAAGCCGGCGGTGTGCCTACCAGTCAGCAACGCGAGGCAGCCTTACTGGCATCCTCCGTGCTCCTGGCCGCGCAACGCATCGCAACCGAACGACGCAACCAGGGCAAGGAGAACCAGGAAACGCAGGTGAAACGCTACCTGCACAGCCTGGGCTTTACCGAAGCGCCTGCCGTAGCGATCAACACCATCGTCAAGGGGCCGCAGTCCATGCAGTTCTGCGCCGAATGTCAGCTCGGCGAACGCAAGGCCGATGTCGTCGTGCGCTTGCACGATACGCGCCTCATGGCAATCGAGTGCAAGGTTTCGAACAGTGCGACCAACAGCGTCAAGCGCCTGAACAACGATGCAGCAGTCAAGGCCGAATACTGGCTCAAGCAGTTCGGCACAGCGCAGGTCGTGCCGGCTGCAGCGCTGGCCGGCGTATTCAACGTGTTGAATCTCGAACAGGCGCAGACACGTGGCCTGACGTTATTCTGGTCTCATGACCTTGACCAACTCGGGGCATTTATCGCGACGACCGGGTAGACCAGCCCCATACCCGGTATCATTCCTGCGCTCTCGGTAGTGCAGGCTTTTTGCATCTGGAGCACTCATGCACGCAACCCAGGCCCGCCAATCGCTGATCGACAGCGCGTTGCGGCTCGACGCCAAGGGCATCAACCACGGCAGCGCCGGCAATCTGAGCCTGCGCTGGCTTGATGGATTCCTGATCACACCGTCCGGCATGCCTTATGACCGGATCGTGCCGGACGACATCGTGTTCATGGATTTTGCCGGCAAGGTCGAAGGCCGGCGCAAGCCGTCGTCGGAGTGGCGTTTTCATCACGATGTGTACGCCGCAAGACCGGAAATCGGTGCGGTGGTGCACACCCATTCGCGCTTTGCCACCACGCTGGCCTGCCTGCGGCGCGAGGTGCCGGCGTTTCACTACATGATTGCCATGGCCGGCGGCAACAACATCCGCTGCGCGCCGTATGCCACTTTCGGTACCCAGCAGTTGTCGGATTATGCGCTGCAGGCGCTCGAAGGCCGGCTGGCCTGCCTGCTGGGCACGCACGGGTTGCTGGTGCTGGGGACAGACCTGGAACGGGCGCAGGCGCTGACCATCGAAGTGGAAAACCTGTGCGAAATGTACTGGCGCGCCTTGCAGATCGGCGAGCCGGCGCTGTTGTCGGATGCGGAAATGGCGCTGGTACTGGAAAAATTCCGCCATTACGGCGCCAACGCGCAAAGCTGAACCGCTTCGGCTAAAGTTATATCCTTCGCGTCGAATTCAGCCACAACATGCCACACGTCCAAGCCAACGGTCTGCGGATCGAATACGAAACCTTCGGCAACCCGCAGCAGCCGTGCGTATTGCTGGTGATGGGCCTGGGCATGCAGATGATCGGCTGGCCGGACGATTTCTGCCGTCAGCTGGCGGCTGCCGGTTATCACGTGGTGCGTTTCGACAACCGCGATATCGGCCTGTCGACGCACATGGGCCATCTGGGCAAGCCGAATCTGCTGTGGAATATCGCCAAACACTCGCTGGGCATGAAAATCACCGCCCCCTACTCGCTCGCCGACATGGCACGCGATGCGCTCGGCCTGCTGGATGCGCTGCATATCGAGCATGCACACGTGGTCGGGGTGTCGATGGGCGGCATGATTGCGCAGACGCTTACCGGCATCGCGCCGGAACGGGTGCTGACGCTGACCAGCATCATGAGCACCAGTGGCGCACGCGGCCTGCCGGGGCCGACACCGCGCGCCAAGGCCGCCATTCTCAGCCGGCCGCCGCGCGGTGCCTATCAGCCGCACAAGCGCGATCTGCTGGTCGAACAGTATCTCGGCGCCATTCGCGTCATCGGCAGCCCGGGCTTCCCGATGTCGGACGATGCGCACCGGGCGCGCATTCGCCGCTGGCTGGATCGCTCGATCTATCCGGAAGGCGTGCTGCGCCAGCTGCTGGCAGTAGTCCAGGGGCCGGATCGCACGCCGCTGCTGCAGCGCATCGAACGGCCGACGCTGGTGGTACACGGCAAGGAAGACCCGCTGGTGCCGCTGGCATGCGGCCGCGACACCGCTGCCAAGATTCCCGCCGCACGGCTGGTGGAAGTGCCGGGGATGGCGCACGACCTGCCGCCGGGCGTATGCGAAGTCCTGCTGCACGAACTGATTCCACACTTCCGGCACGACACGGGCGCCCGCTCCTGAGAGGCTGTTCACGATCTTGCTGCGAGGGCGAGATCGGGGCTCATGCGCTACCGTTCGCCCTGCCGCGGGCTGCTCGCGACAGACTTTGAACAGGTTCCGGGCCAGGCACCGCTGTATCCGGCCAATCCATTCCGGCGGCAGCCGACCTTTTATGCCAAAGACATGAGAACACGGGTACAATCCTGACCGTCAGTCAAAAACCAATAACGCAGAGAAACTATCGTGAGAACAATGAGCGGTCTGGATGGCGCATTCCTGCACATCGAAACCCCGGAAACGCCGATGCACGTCGGCGCGCTGTACCTGCTGAGCAAGCCCGAAAACATGGAGGGCAGCTATTTCGAAGAAGTGAAACGGCTACTGATGCCGCGCCTGGCGATGTCGCCATTCTTCCGCGCGCGTCTGGCGCCGATGCCGTTCAACCTGGTCAATCCGGTGTGGGTCGAAGACCGTTTGCCGAACCCCGAATATCACCTGCGCCAGGTGCTGCTGCCGCATCCGGGCAGTATCGAGCAATTGCAGGACAAGGTTGCCGAGCTGCACGCCGGGCTGCTCGACCGCAGCCAGCCGCTGTGGGAGCTGACCGTGATCGACGGCCTCGCCGACGGTAGCGTGGCGATCTACATGAAAGTCCACCACGCGGCGCTGGACGGCGCCTCCGGCGTGGCGCTGGCAAGCATCCTGTTCGACAGCAGTGCCACTCCGCGACCGGTGCCGGCCGACTGGCGCGAACAGGCCAGCCAGAGCGCGCCGACCACGCTGCTGCAACGCATCGGCGCGGCGGTGAAGCAGACTTCGGATCAATACGGCAAGCTGATGCGCGGCATTCCCGAACTGCTCGATGTGGTCGGTGGCCTGCTCAGGCAATCCGGCACCGGTGGCGCGCCGTCGGGCAAGCAGAAGCAGAATTTCGCCCTCGGGCCGAAAACCCCGCTCAACGTGCCGATCACCAGCGAACGCGGTTTTGCCGCGCTGACACTGCCGCTGGCCGGCATCAAGCGTATTGCCGCAACCCACGATGTGAAACTGAACGACGTGGTGCTGGCCATCTGCAGCGGCGCCATGCGCAGCTATCTGAAGCAGCATCGCAGCCTGCCGCGCAAGTCGCTGATCGCCACCATCCCGGTATCGCTGCGCGCTGCCGGCGACACCAGCACCACCACCCAGGCTACGCTGACGCTGGTCAACCTGGCGACGCACATCGCCGATCCGCTGAAGCGGCTGCACGCGATCCGCGGTGCCGCTACCGCGGCCAAGACACTGACCAATCAGGCCAAATCGGTGATGCCGACCGATTTTCCGTCGCTGGGCGTGCCGTGGCTGCTCGGCGGGCTGGCGTCGCTGTATGGCCTGTCGAGAATATCCAGCGTGGTGCCGCCGATTGCCAACCTGTTGATTTCCAACGTTCCCGGCCCGCGTCAGCCGCTGTATGTTGCCGGCGGACAAATCCTCGCCTACTGGCCGCTGAGCATCGTCGAGCACGGGCTGGGGCTGAACGTGACGGTGATGAGCTACTGCGATTCGCTCGATATCGGCCTGACCGTGGCGCGCAATGCGGTGCCGGACGTACATTTGCTGGCGCAAATGGTTAATCGGGCCTATGAAGAATTGGAACAGCTGCCCGCGCCGGCAACCGGCGAGCCGGCGGACACCGCCGCCAGCCCGGCCAAGCCGCGCCGCAAAAGCAACGCACCGGCAACAGAGGCAGCTGCCAAGCCAAAACCGCGAACACGCAAAAATCCGGAGACGGCCTGAGCCCTGACCAGTCGGGGGCGGCAGGCGCGCTACGGCAAACAGGAGCGAGACCATGCAGAAAGCCCACCACTGGTATGACTTCAACGCCCTGCGTCCGCCGGGCATCCTGAAACTGGTACTGGAAGCCCGGCTCGGCTGGGAATACGCCGCTACCGTCGCCGCCCGGCCATTGCTGGCAATGGCGCCGCGCGGCGACGGCCATCCGGTGCTGGTGTTGCCGGGCATGCTGGCCGGCGACCTCACTACCCGGCCGTTGCGGCGCTATCTCAAGCGCCAGGGCTACACTCCGTATGCCTGGGAACAGGGGCTGAACCTCGGCCCGCGCGAAGGCGTGATCGAAGCGATGCTGGAGCGGCTGAAAACCATCTACCTCAAGCACGAACGTCCGGTCAGCCTGATCGGCTGGAGCCTGGGTGGGCTGTATGCGCGCGAGCTGGCCAAAGCGCATCCGGAAATCGTGCGCAGCGTGATCACCATGGGTACGCCGTTCACCGGCCACCCGAAAGCCACCAATGCCTGGCGCGTGTATCAGTTCGTTACCGGCCACAAGCTCGACCGCGAAGACCTGCACGAGCCGCTGCGCGCACCGCCGCCGGTGCCGACCACCTCGATTTTCAGCCGTACCGACGGTATCGTCTCCTGGCACTGCAGCCTGGAGCACGCCACCGAACACAGCGAAAGCATCGAAGTCAAGGCCAGCCACCTCGGCATGGGCATGAATCCGCTGACGCTGTACGCGATTGCCGACCGGCTGGCGCAGCCGGAGCACGACTGGAAACCGTTCGACCGCAGCGGCGTGCTCGCCTGCCTGTATCCCAACCCCTACCGCCGCTGAACGCGGCAGCGGCCGGCTGCAGCGGCGGCGCAGTCAACCTGCTTGTGCAGCCCCGCCCAGCCGGCCATTTTCGAGCAGCATGCGTTCCAGCGCCTCCAGTGGCAGTGGCAGTGGCGGGCTGAACAGATAACCCTGATAGGCATGACAACCGTGGGTTTGGAGAAACCGGCGTTGCGCCTCGGTTTCCACTCCCTCGGCAATCACCTCCATTTCCAGGCCCTGGCTCATGGTGATGATGGTCCGCACGATGGTGCCATCGTTGCGCTTGCCGGGAATATTGCGCACGAACGAGCGGTCGATTTTCAGCTGGTCGAGCGGCAACTGCGCCAGATAGGCCAGCGACGAATAGCCGGTGCCGAAATCGTCCATGGCGAAACGCACGCCCAGCAGCTTGATCTGCTGCATCTTGTCGATGGTGTCTTCGACATCCTCCAGCACCAGGCTTTCGGTCAGCTCCAGCTTCAACAGCGCCGGATTTACCCCGCTGGACTGCAATGCCCGCTGCACCTGCTGCACAAAATCGGACTGGCGGAACTGGCGCGGGCCGACATTGACCGCAATCTGCAAGTGCCGCGTACGCTCGTCGAGTGCCCACTGCTGCAACTGGCGGCAGGCGGTTTCCAGCGCCCACAGGCCGATCAGCAGAATCCAGCCGGTTTCCTCTGCCAGCGGAATGAATTCGCCCGGCAGCACCAGCCCGCGCTGCGGATGCTGCCAGCGCACCAGCGCTTCAACCCCGGTAAGGATGCCGCTGGCTGCAACCTGCGGCTGGTAATACAGCCGCAGCTGGCCGCCGATCAGGGCCTGATGCAGCTCGGCTTCGAGCGAATTGCGCAGCTCCAGTGCCGCCAGCAGTGCCGGCTGGAAGAAACGCAGCGTATTGCGGCCGGCGTTCTTGGCCTGGTACAGCGCCAGATCGGCATGCTTGAACAAGCCTTCGACCGTATCGCAATGGCTGAACAGCGCCACGCCGATGCTCAGCTTGCAATGGTATTGCTGGCCGCGCAGGCTGAACGGCCGGTCTATCGTCTCGCGCAGCTTGTGCCCCAGTTGCCCGGCCAGCCGCGCGGCTTCCTCGACATCGCTGCTGAGATTGTCCAGCAGCACCACGAATTCGTCGCCGCCCTGGCGCGCCACCGTATCGCAATCGCGCACGCAGCCGGCGAGGCGCTGCGCCACTTCGACCAGCAGCAGGTCGCCGGCATCGTGGCCGCGGGTATCGTTGAGCGCCTTGAAATTGTCCAGATCGATGAAAAACAGCGCACCGTAGCGGCCGCTGCGGCCGCTGGCGGCGATTGCCTGGCCGAGCCGGTCCTGCAGCAGCCGGCGGTTGGGCAGGCGCGTCAGCGGATCGTAGTAGGCCAGCCGGTGGATTTCCGCTTCGGCCTCCTTGTCGTCGCCGATATCGGAATAACTGCCGACATAATGGGTTACGCCCCGATCCGGCGTCTCGACTGCGGCAATGGTCAGCAGTGCGGCGTAAACGAATCCGTTCTTGTGGCGATTCCAGATTTCGCCCTGCCAGCGGCCCTTGTTGCGCAGTGAATCCCACATGCGCTGGTAGAACAGCGCATCGTGCCGCCCGGAATGCAGCAAGTCGCCCGGCGCCTTGCCGATCGCCTCTTCTGCCGTATAGCCGGTAAAGCGCGTGAACGCCGAATTGACACGCAGGATCACGCCCTGCGGTGTGGTGATGATCATGCTGCTCTGCGATTCGAACGCCACCGCCGCCACTGCCAGCTCTTCCTCCGCCAGCTTGCGTTCGGTGATGTCCTGGATGGTGCCGATGCGCCGCACCGGATTGCCGTCGGCATCGTACTCCAGCTCGCCCAGCCCGTGCACCCAGCGCACCGCCTTGTCGTTGATGCGCACCACCTTGTATTCGTAATCAAAGCGCTTGCGTTCGCGTTCGACTTCGAAATGATAGGCATACAGCTGGTCGCGGGTATCGGGGTGCAGAAACGCTGCCCAGCCCTCCAGCGTGTGCGGATAGCTGGCATCGATGCCGAAGATCTTGTACATCTCCGGCGACACTTTCCAGACGCCGGTCGCCAGATCGGTGACATAGCTGGCAATACCGGCAACCTGCTGCGATTCGCGCAGAAAACGCTCGTTCGCGTGCAGCGCCTCCTGTGCCAGCTTGGTTTCGGTCATATCGATGAAACTGACGATCACCCCGGCAAGCTGCAAGCCGTGCAAATGGTATGGCCGTATCCGCATCGTGTACCAGCGGCCGGACTGCGCCTGCACCTGGCAGTCCAGCGGCTGCGACGTGCTCAGCGCGGCCTGCGCGCCGGCCAGCAGGCAGTCTTGCACCGGCTGCAGCTGCACGCCGAGCTGCGGCAGCGCGCGGCCGATATCGGCTGCGCCGAAATGGAACAACGGCACGGCAGAGCTGGTAAAACGGACCAGCCGCAGCTGCAGGTCGAAAAACAGCATGGCGATGCCGGCATCTGCCAGCAATGCGTCGATATCGGTATCGATATGATCGATGGGCGGTTCGGTGCGAGCGATGGCCCCGGCATCCTGCGCCGGGCCATCGGCCGGCGGCTGCGCGGGTATCGGGTAATCCATGGACAATCTGGTTGCTCCCCTGCCATTGCGGGCAATGCGGAAATCGTTCCCGCTTACGGCGATCTGTATTGTAAATCGCAGTATACGCAGAATCGACCCGAACTCTCGCTTGTGGCAGCGGCCGCCGGGCAGCCGGCAGCCGGCCGGTTTCGCAACGCACCTGGAAGCGCCGCCGGTTACCGTTCAGGCGAATGCAGGGGGGATTGTCGTGGATCTCGTCGGATGTCCGATATCGGCAGGGCCTGCATCTGATTACCCCCCCCTCTTTTGGCCTATAGCCCATTCGTTATATTGTCATTAATATAGCGAAATCCTGTTAACCGTTGTAAGGACCTGGAAATGGACAGTGCAAGCCAACTGATCAGTAATTACCGACATTTCCAGCTACTTCGTGCCGCACTGGAAATCGGGCTGTTCGAATGGCTGCTGGAGCACGGGCCCGCCAGCCATGCCGATATCGCCAACGCAATGCGCCTGCACAAGCAGCGCTCGCATTCCTTTCTGGTCGAGCTGGCTACGCTGAACTGGCTGAAATTCGACGGAACCCGCTACACACCGAGCATGCAGGCCTGCCAGCTGATTGGCGCGATGACGCCGGCAACGCAGGCCGGCAAGGCTTTGCTGGGAATGGGCAATCCTTATTCGGGCTGGAACCGGATGTCGGAACTGTTGCTTACGCTCGACACAGACAATTGCGCCAGCGCCGGGCCGGCGTCGGAAGCATGGCCGCTGCCGCTCGACGGTACCGGCTGCGACCCTGTGCAGGCCGGTAACGCGCCGGGCCGTTTTTACGCCTAGCGCTATATATACAACTATATTTCCATAACAATAACCTGGAATGGCACCACCGGGGATGGACGAATCGATCAGCCATATTTCAAAGGGAGAATGAACTTGCGTCACCATCTGAAACCGTTTCCTGTCCGGCAACGCCGGCTGACCAAGGCGATTGCTCTCGCCTGCCTCGGCTACGGCATGGCCCCGGCGCTTGCCGCGGCTGCCGACCTTGCTCCAGTCGAGCTCGGCACTGTCGTCGTCACGGCCGCACGTAGCGCCGATCGCGGCACCATCCATCGGGATCAGGCCGCATCGGGCGTCAGCCGTGACGATTTCCAGACGTTCAACCGCGAAACCGTCGCCGATGCGCTCGACCTGCTGCCGGGCATGATCATTGCCAGCAACGGCCGCAACGAGAAAACCATCAGCGCCCGCGGCTACGATTCCCGGCAGATGCCGATTTTCGTCGATGGCATTCCGCTGTATGTGCCGTATGACGGCTATGTCGATCTGGGGCGCTTCCGCACCGCCGATCTGGCGGCAATCCAGCTCGCCAAGGGTATGAGTTCGATGATGTACGGCCCGAATACGCTCGGCGGCGCAATCAACCTGCTGACGCGCAAGCCAAGCAGGCCATTCGAAGGCGAAGTACGTGTCGGTGGCGGCAGCGGCCAGTTGCATCAGGGCAGCGTCAATCTCGGCACCCGGCAGGATAGCTGGTATCTGCAGGCCGGCGCCGATTACGCGAGTCAGGATTATTTCAGGCTGTCGGGCGATTTCGCGCCGACCGCGATCGAGGACGGCGGCAAACGGCTGAATTCCGATCATCTCGACATCAAGAAATCGGTCAAGCTCGGCTGGCTACCGCGCGAAGGCGACGAATACGCGCTCGGCTACATCGACCAGCACGGCGCCAAGGGCCAGCCACCGACTGTCGATCCGGCAGCGGGCCCACGCTACTGGCGCTGGCCGTACTGGGACAAGCAAAGCGTCTACCTGCTGAGCACCACCCGGCTGAGCGATAGCGAAGCGCTCAAGCTGCGCGTGTATCACGACACCTACGCCAACGGTATCGTCAACTACAAGGATGGCAGCTACGAGCAGGTGCAGGCCAAGGTGCTGAATACCACCACCGGCGAGAGCTATTACGACGACAGCAGCAACGGCGCTTCGGTCGAGCTGGAAAGCCGGCGGCTGGCGGGCCATACGCTGAAAGCACTGGTCTACGCCAAGCGCGACACGCATCGCGAAAGCGACGGCCAGACCAATGGCGCAACGTTCCGCGACAGCATCGGCTCATTGGCGCTGGAAGATCAGTTTCGGCTCGGCAGCAATACACAGCTGGTCGCCGGCGTATCGCGCGACACCTTGAAGCCGACCGAATCGGGCATGTATCAGCTGCCGGCGGAGAAAACCCTCAACAACGCCCAGCTCGGCATTTACCACGATCTGACCGACAGCCGCGTCTACGCCAGCATTGCCGGCAAATCGCGGCTGCCGACGCTGAAAGACCGTTACTCCTTGCGCATGGGCAGCACGATCGAAAATCCCGATCAGCAGCCGGAACGTTCGCGCAATTACGAAATCGGCTATCAGGGCGAACCGTGGGCCAACGGCAATCTGGATGCGGCGCTGTTTTACAGCGATATCCGCGATCTGATCCAGTCGGTGAGCAATGTGCAACCGGGCAAGAGCCAGATGCAGAACGTCGGCCATGTCACCGCACAGGGGCTGGAGCTGAGCCTGAAACAGCGGCTGGAGCGCGGCCTGACGCTGGGCGGCGCCTACACCCTGCTGTCGCGCGACAACCGCAGCAACGCCGACCGGCTGACCGGCACGCCACGCAACAAGCTCACCGGCTACGCCGAATGGCGCTTTGCAGCGGCGTGGCGTGCGGTATGGCTGACGCAGTACGAAAGCAGCCGCTGGAGTTCCAATAGCGTCGAGCTGGGCAGCTACAGCACTTCCGACCTGAAGCTGGCCTGGTCGCCGGCCAAACCGCTGACGCTGGAAATCGGCAGCAACAACCTGTTCGATCGCAATTACCAGCTGGTCGATGGCTATCCGTCGCCGGGCCGCAGCTGGTTCGTCAACGGCCAATATCAATTCTGATCTGCAAGGAAATCATCATGAAACGACTGCAACACGCACTGCTGTTACTGGCCTTGGCCATGGCCCCGGCGCTGACCCACGCGGCCGGCAAGGTCGATAACCCGGCGCAATATGTGACCAAGTCGGTCAGCGTTGCCGGTGTGGTGGCCAAACCGCTGACACTGAGCGTTGCCGAGCTGAAAAAACTGCCGCCCACCGAGCTGGCCGGCATGCCTATCGTCTGCCAGAGCGGCGCCACCATGGAAGAAGTGAAGCAGTACAAGGGGGTGAAGCTGAAAGACGTGCTCGACAAGGCCGAGATCGTCAGCAAGGACCACAACGACAACAAGAAAATGGTGATCGTTGCCACCGCCAGCGACGGCTACAAAGCGATATTCTCGTGGCAGGAGCTGTACAACTCGCCGATCGGCGACGAGGTAGTGGTGTTCTACGAGAAAAACAGCAAGCCGCTCGATGAAGACGAAGGCCAGATCGCGCTGATTTCCGCCAAGGACCTGCGCGCCGGGCCACGCCATGTGAAATGGCTGAAGTCGCTGGAAGTGGTCAAGCTGTTCTGAGCGGCAGGACACCGACCGGGCTGCGGGCCGCTCTGGATGCGGCTCGCAGCCGGGCTGCAGGCCGCGCCAGTACTGGTCTGCAGCCCGACATGCTCAGGCCTGAACGCCAGGAATTACCGCCGCAGCCTTGATCACAGCCGTTGCCGCAACTCCTGCTTTCAACCCCAGCGAGGCAACGGAATTCTGGGTAACGATTGCCACCACCTCGGTGCCGCCGGCCAGCGACAACCATAGCGCTAAAGAACTATTCGCAACTTGCCCGCCGGCAGTTAGACTGTATAAGAACATATACAGCGAAATAATCCACATGGCCGCTTCCGGCTCCCCCAATCCAGGCAAACTGGTCGGCAAAATCGCGCTGGAGACCCAGCTCGGCGCCCTGCTCGGCGATACACGCATCCGCCTGCTGGAAGCCATCGAACTGCATGGCTCGATCTCGCAGGCAGCCAAAACCGTCCCCCTCTCCTACAAAGCCGCCTGGGATGCAGTGGATGCAATGAACAACATGGCCGACTCGCCGCTGGTGGAGCGCTCGGTTGGCGGCCGTCAAGGCGGCGGCACGACACTGACGCACTACGGCCGGCAAATGGTGGCGCTATACAGGGCAATGGAAAAGGAATACCAGGAAGCCCTGGATCGCGTATCCGACCGTCTTGGCAAGATCGGCGTCAACGACGTGGGCGAATTCCGCTCGCTGATGCGGCGCATGGCAATGAAAACCAGCGCGCGCAATCAGTTTTTCGGCACCATCTGGGCGCTGCGCGAGGGAGAGGTGGATTTCGAGGTCAGCATCAGGCTGGATGACAGGCATCTCATCTCCGCCATCATCACCCGCGACAGCGCCGAGAATCTCGGGCTCGCCATCGGCAAGGAAGTGTATGCCTTCATCAAATCTTCGGCAGTCATGCTATCGACCGGCGACAGCATCCGCACATCCGCCAGCAATATACTGCACGGAGAAATTGCCAAGATTCACGGCGGCCCCGTCAACGCCGAAGTATCGCTGCAACTGCCGGGGGGCCGGACCGTAACGTCGGTGGTAACCCAAAGCAGCATTGAGCGCATGGCGCTGCAACCCGGCAAACAGGCTTGCGCCCTGTTCAAGGCGTCTGACGTCATCCTCGCCACATTCGACTGATCTCCTCCCCGCCCGACGGCCGCAACCAGCCACGGGCAGCCCTCAGCGCGGCACACAAGATTGCAGGCATGCAGAATGCAAAAAGCCCCCGGGAGACGGGGGCCGCTGGCGCTGCAGTTTGACTGTCGCTCAGCCGCAACCGCCAACGTAGCCGCAGCTGGTGCAGAAGTCGCAGCCATCCTTCTTGATCACCGTGTGGTTGCCACACTCCTTGCAGCGTGCGCCCAACAGGGCTTCGCGTTGCTGGGTCATGACGATGTCGCCGCCCTGCTCCTCTTCCACCATCACGCCCATGCGCTCTACCGGGTAACCTTCTTCGGTGAGGATGTTGAGCATCGCGTAACGATGGATGATCAGGCGCGCCACATAGGCTTCGGTTGACGGCCACGACTGGGATTTTTCGCTGCCGGGGATGCGTGCGAAGAAGTCGCCTTGCGGCTCGGCGTAATTCAGCAGCTTGCGCAGTTTCATGCCGATCCAGGCCGGGTCGATCACCCGCATGTCCATCGACAGCAGCTTGCACAGCGCTTCCATCTCGCGCGGGCACTGGCCGGAAATCCACACCGAGAACGGCCGGCGCTGGCCGTTAGGCAGAATCAGCTCTTTGACGAAAATGGCGAAATTGTCGTCGGTGGCCGGGTTCTGCACGTCCACCGACCAGCTCATGGTGCCATCCGGGCCGGCTTTCGGCTCCTTGCGCGCAAACATCGCATCCATGATCGGCGACGGCTCGCCGGCGGCCGGCTCCAGTGCGCCAAGTTGCGCCACACGGTATTCCACTACCTTGGCCAGTGCCGCCGACGAAGCCGATACCCGCACCGGCTTGTCGCCGAACTCCAGCAGGTATTCCTTGTCGTCGAAGGTGCGGCCGAGCATGTCCAGCTTGGCTTGCACCCAGGCGCGATCCTGGCAGCGCATGTCCATCGACAGCGTCTTGGCGACTGCGCCGAGACCGCGCGGCACGTGGTTGCCATTGACCCAGACTTCAAACGGGCTGGCGTGGCCGTTTTCGATGTGGCCGACAAACACGGCGAAGTTCTGCCCGGCGGCGTTTTCCACCACATAAGTCCAGCACGGATTACCGCCCTTGAATTTGGGTCGATCCGGCCAGCGCAGACTGGCCAGCGCCGGCTGCAGTACTTCATTGAGGGTGATGCGGCGATCCGGGTCTTCCTGCGATTCCTTGATGTCCTGCGGCTCGGCCTTGGTGGGCTCAACCGACAATACCGCGCCCAGCACTGCATTCGGGCGATAGGTGGTAATGCCCTTCAGGCCGGCTTTCCAGGCTTCCAGGTACAACGATTCGAACTCGGCAAACGGATAATCGGCCGGCACGTTCACGGTTTTGGAAATCGCGGTGTCGATATACGGCAACACTGCGGCGACCATTTTCATGTGATCCAGCGCGTGCATTTCCAGCGCCGAAACGAAATAGTCGGGCAACTGGCTTTCACTGCCGCCCTGCGCCAGATAGACGCGGAAGGCGTGGTCTTCGACGCGGTAGCTCTGGGTGCTGCCGTCGGCCATGCGTTTATTGCGGTTGTAATACCATGAGAACGGCGGTTCGATACCGTTCGAGGCATTGTCGGCAAACGCCAGGCTGATGGTGCCGGTCGGCGCAATCGAGGTCAGATGGCTGTTGCGCATGCCGTGTTTGCGGATTTTTGCCTTGATCTTGTCCGGCAACCGGTTGGCGCTGTGTTCGCCCGACAGGTATTTGTCGGCATCGAACAGCGGCAATTTGCCCTTCTCTTGCGCCAGCTCCTCGCTGGCGAGGTAGGCCTCATCGCGCATCACTTCGGTCATTTTCGCCGCCATCTGCCGCCCGGCGTCCGAATCGTAACGCAGGCCGAGCATGATCAGCGCATCGCCCAAGCCGAGGAAGCCCAGCCCAACGCGGCGCTTGTTCATTGCCTCTTGTTGCTGCTGCGGCAACGGCCAGTAGGTAATGTCGAGCACGTTATCCAGCGCACGGATCGCCACCCGCACCACTTCGGCGTAGGTTTCGAAATCAAAGCTGGCTTGCGGTGTAAACGGGTGTTTGACGTGCAGAGTCAGGTTAATCGAGCCCAAATCACAGCAAGCGTAATCCGGCAGCGGTTGTTCGCCACACGGATTGGTAGCCTCGATCACTTCGCAATAACTCAGATTGTTGTCGCGGTTGATCTTGTCGAGGAACAACACCCCCGGCTCGGCGTGGTCGTA